>NZ_JBBCBT010000010.1:160719-204135 GCF_037203985.1 Pseudarthrobacter sp. CCNWLW217 | reverse complement strand
TGGCCAAAACAACCAATCAAAAAACAATTGGTATCAACAAACTTGGCACACTATTGAGTTCTCAAACAACAGACACATTCGAATACTTCTCGAAACAACTCATTTCAATGAATTCTTTTGTTTCGCATTTCTTCGCTGCGATGTTTCCATCTTATTTCATTCATATTCACTTTGCAAATCCGGGTTATTTTCCCGATATTCACTCTGCGGAATGAATCCGCCCATCAAAAAGTGAAGCATTTCATCAATTCCCGTGCAGTGCACATGATGAATTGCTTCTCATTTGAAGGGGGTTTGTCACCACTCAGCGGCGGCGACTCAGAAAACAATACACGCTCCCCTCCAGCCGTGCAAATCGGCCGAAGAGGAGCGCGCAATAAGGTTCTGGACGGGCTACGGGACCAGGACTTCTACGGTCGCAAGGTTCTTCTTACCGCGCCGCAAAAGCAGGTACTGGCCATGCAACAGTTCGGATTCGGAGATCACGGCTTCGGGATCGGAAACCTTCTCATTGTTCACGTATGCTCCCCCCTCGCCCACCGTACGCCGGGCTGCCGACTTGCTCTCGGACAGGCCCGATGCCACAAGCAGGTCCACAATCCCCAAGCCATCCACCTGGATGGTTGCGGAGGGAAGCTCCGACGTTGCGGCTTCGAGGGTTGGCTTGTCCAGCGCTGACAGATCGCCATTGCCAAAGAGCGCGGCCGATGCAGCGATAACTTTCTCTGTGGCTTCGACCCCATGGACCAGCGACGTGACTTCAAAGGCAAGCTTCCGCTGGCCTTCCCGTGCAAAGGGGCGCTCGGCCACTGCGGCAGCCAGCTCCTCAATCTCGGCCCGGCTAAGGAAAGTGAAAACCTTGAGCCGGTCCACAACATCGGCATCAGCTGTGTTCAGCCAGAACTGGTAGAAGGCGTAAGGGCTGCACATGCCGGCGTCGAGCCAGATAGCGTTGCCTTCGCTCTTGCCGAACTTGGTGCCGTCCGAGTTGGTGATCAACGGAGTTCCGAGGGCATGGACAGTCTTGCCTTCAACCTTGCGGATCAGCTCCGTGCCACTGGTGAGGTTGCCCCACTGGTCCGAACCGCCGGTCTGCAGCATGCAGCCGTAGTCTCGGAAGAGTTGGAGGTAGTCCATGCCCTGGAGGATCTGGTAGCTGAACTCCGTGTAGCTGATGCCTTCTTCGGAGCTGAGGCGGGAAGCAACGGCGTCCTTGCGAAGCATGGTGCCAACGCGGTAGTGCTTTCCGATTTCGCGAAGGAAATCGATGGCGCTCAACGGGGCGGTCCAGTCGAGGTTATTGACCATACGGGCGGCGTTGGCGCCTTCGAAGCTGAGGAAGCGACGGACCTGCGCCTGGAGGTAGCCCACCCACTCAGAGACGGTGTCCTTGGTGTTAAGTGTCCGCTCCGCCGTGGGACGCGGGTCGCCGATCAGGCCGGTGGAGCCGCCCACCAATCCCAACGGCTTGTGGCCTGCAAGCTGGAGCCGCCGCATCACCAGGAGCTGGACAAGGTTTCCCAAGTGCAGGCTCGGCGCGGTGGGATCAAACCCGCAGTAATACGTGACCGGCTCACCGGCGAGGAGCTTTTCCAGCTCCCCTTCATCGGTGGAGACGTGGACCAGGCCGCGCCACTTCAGCTCCTGCCAGATGTTGGCGAAGGTGGGGTCGTTCTGCTGGGATTCGAGATCGTTGAGTTCTGACACGACTTCTAAGTTAGCAGGATTGGCGGCCACCGGCGCCGGATGAACCGGGCCGGTGACCGCCAATCCCCGCCGACCGGGCTAGCGTTCGATGCCGGCAGGCACACCCTCTGCTGCGATCAGGCGGAGCCGCTGGGTAGGCCGGGTCATGGCGACGTAGAGATCCCCCACCCGCCCGTGCTCGTGGTTCAGCATCCTGGAAGGTTCCAGTACCACAACCCCGTCAAACTCAAGGCCTTTGGCCTCCCGCGGGCTGATGACCACGATGTCCTGCTCATAGCTTCCGGCGCCGGTTCCGATGCGCCGGCCATAGACGGCACGCAAGGCCGCCGTCGCCTGCGGCAGGAGGTCGCCGTCGGCAATCACGGCCAGCAGGCCGCCGTCGAGCGCTTCCAGCTCTTCGGGAAGCGCCTCCACCAGCCGGCTGACCACTTCTCCGGCCGCCACCTTGTCGATGATGGGCGCCCAGCGGCCCTCGCGGACCGCCTTGGGCGCAGAGACCACAAGGCCGGCCGCGTTGGCCATCCGTGCTGCGGCTTCCGCGATCTGCGACGGCGTACGGTAGTTGACCGTCAGTTCCTCCAGCTGCCAGCGGTCCCCGAACAGCGGACCCAGGGCACCCTGCCAGGAGTTCGCGCCGGCCACGGAACTTGTCTGTGCGATGTCGCCCACGATGGTGAACGACTTCAGCGGGCACCGGCGGACCAGAAGCCGCCACTGCATCGGCGAAAGTTCCTGCGCTTCGTCGACCACGATGTGCCCGAAGGCCCAGGTCCTGTCAGACGTGGCGCGTTCGGCCGCTGTCTGCCGGGCTTCGCGCTCCTGGTTCTGGTCCACCAGTTCCTCGGCCGACATGAGCGCATCGACACCTGCAGCCTCCATGTTCACCAGGGTCTGCTTCGCGTTCGCCAGGTCGCGGGCTCGATCGTGCTCCTGCTGCGCCAGTCCGCGGCCCGCAGCCGGGTCAAGTTCGCCCAGCAGTTCCGCTGCTTCGTCCAGGAGCGGCACATCAGACTCGGTCCAGGGCGCATCCACCGGGCGAAGCAGCAACGCACGTTCGGCCGGGGTGAGGTGCGGGGTGCAGACTTCCAGGATCGCCGGCTTGCTGAAGAGCTCGCTGATGAGCTTCTCCGGGGTCATGGGCATCCAGCACAGGTTCAGCGCGATCCGTACATCCCGGGCAGTGCGGACGTCCTCCGCAAGGTAGGAGCGGTCGGCGTTGTTGCCAAGGCTTCCCGCTTCCACGAGTTCGGTCATCTGCTCGGTCAGCTCACGGAGCAGGATCTTGACGAAGGTCACGCGTGCCTCATTGTGCGGCTTGCCTGTGGAACGCGCGCGTTCCCGGGCGCGGCGGACCTGCCGCGGCGTGAGCACCAGCTTCCGCCCGTCAACCTCTACGACCCGGTTTTCGGCAAAGGTCCGTTGGCGGTTTGCCACGGCATTGGCTACAACATCCGCCATGTCCAGCCGGCCCTTGATGGCCGCGACCTCGGCCTCGGGTTCGGCCACCGCACTGATGCCAGGCATCAGCCGGCCGAGGCTGGCCATCACCACCCCGGTTTCGCCGAGTGAGGGCAGTACGCGTTCGATGTATTTCATGAACGACGACGACGGGCCCACCAGCAGCACACCTGCAGTCTTGAGCCGGTCCCGGTGGGTGTAGAGAAGGTAGGCGGCGCGGTGCAGCGCAACGGCCGTCTTGCCGGTGCCCGGACCGCCTTGGACTACGACAGCACCGGAGATGGAGGAACGGATGATCCGGTCCTGCTCGGACTGGATGGTGCCGACGATGTCGGACATGCGGCCAGTCCGCTTGGAGTCCAGGGCAGCGAGCAGTGCGCCTTCGCCCTGCAGCGACTCGTTGTCGGTGAGCATGTCCGCGTCCAGGACGTCGTCCTCGATGGCCTTGACTACCCTGCCTTGCAGGATCAGGTGCCGGCGGCGCCGCACGCCCTGCCGGTCAAAGGCGGTTGCCTGGTAGAAATGGCCGGCTTCGGGCGCGCGCCAGTCCACCATCAGCCGCTGCAGGTCCTCGGTGGTGAGTCCGATGCGGCCGATGTACTGGGCTTCCCCGGAATCCAGGTCAAGGCGGCCGAACACCAGGCGGTCATCGACGGCGTCGAGCTGGGCAAGGCGGTCCTCATAGAGCGCGGCGAAGGCGTCACGCTCGGAAACATTCTGCATGGTGCCCACAGCACCGGCCCGGCGGACCTGCGCCAACTGCTTGCGCTTTTCGGCGCGCAATTCTTCCAGCCGCGCATACAGGCCAGCAACATAGTCCCGTTCGTGGGCCAAATCGGCGTCGAGCATTAAACGTTCCCCTATCGCAAAAGACAGACCGTCCATTCTACAACCATTTCGGTTAACGTGATTGAAACTTCGCCGGACGTGGCTTGGCCGCCTTGTAGCGGGACACCGTAGGGTCCCCCGGCAGCCAGAAGCGCCAGGGGTAGTCACCCGTGCCGCCGTCCCCGGAAACGCCCACCCGAGGCCCGGAACTGACCTCCATCGCAGCAGTTTCCGGAAGCCGCAGCTCGAAGGGTTCGCTCAGTGCATCCCGCCCGCTGTCCGCCGTAGTGAGGGCAAGGGCAGTGGCCAGCCGGGCCGGTCCGCTCGCCAAATCAAAGGGAAATTTCGACGTCGGCCGCCTCACCGCCGCCAGGCGTTGCCCCTCCACCACTTCACCGGCGCGCAGCAGCACTGCGGAGGCCGTGCCTGCCGGACCGCAGACGACGTTGGCGCAGTAATGCATGCCGTACGTGAAATAGACGTATAGATGGCCGGCAGGCCCGAACATGGGCGCGTTGCGTGCCGTGGGGCCGCGAAACGTGTGGGATCCCGGATCCGGATGCAGGGAATCACCAGGCCCCATGTAGGCCTCCACCTCGGTGATCCGCACGGCCACTGTTCCCTCATGGCTGTTGTGGCTCAGGACGGATCCCAGTAGTTGCGGTGCGATCCTCCGTGCATCTCCGGACAATAGTTCGCGGAGCTGTTCCGGCTCGGTGGGACTGGTGCGGACGGTCATGATCCGACTCTACCCAAAGGCCCACGGCCATGTCCGATTTCCGCTAGCAGGTGCCATCATGGGCTGGCAGGATAGGGGGCATGGACTTCTGGCAGCGCTACCGCGCGATCGATGCGCGCGATCCCCGGTTCGACGGGCAGTTCTACACTGCTGTCCGGACTACGGGCATCTACTGCCGTCCGTCCTGCCCGGCCCGCACCCCCAAGGCAGCCAACGTCACCTTCTACGAAACATCAGCCGCGGCGCACGACGCCGGCTACCGGGCCTGCAAGCGCTGCCTACCCGAGGCGGTGCCCGGGACGCCGGCGTGGAACGTCCGGCAAGACATCGCCGGCCGGGCCATGAGGCTCATCAACGACGGCGTTATCAACCGGGACGGGGTGCAGGGCCTGGCGGCCCGGCTGGGCTATTCGGCACGGCAGCTGAACCGGATCCTCAGCCATGAACTCGGCGCCGGACCACTCTCGCTTGCCCGGGCAAGCCGTGCCCAGACCGCACGCACCCTGCTGGTTTCCACTTCCATGAAGCTTGCCGACATCGCGTTCGCATCCGGCTTCAGCAGCGTCCGGCAGTTCAACGAGACCATGGTGGAGGTGTTCGCCATGACGCCCACAGCCCTGCGCTCCACGGCGCGGCACCACAAGCCGGAGATGGCAGCCACCGCGCTGACCCTGACCCTGCCCTACCGCGAACCCTTCGACCCCGGCGTCTTTTCCTTCCTCGCGGTCCGGGCCATCCCGGGGATCGAGGTGGGGACACCGACGTCGTACGCCCGTACGCTGCGGCTGCCACACGGTGATGCCCGCTTCAGTGTGCATTACGACGGCGGCGCGCCGGGGCGTCCGCTTACCCTCACCATCGGCGCGGTGGACCTCCGCGACCTCCCGGCGCTGCTGAGCAGGGTGCGCCGGCTTTTCGACCTTGACTCCGATCCGGTCGCCATTGACAGCGCGCTGGCTGGGGATCCCCGGCTTGCCAACTCCGTGGCGAATGCCCCAGGTATCCGGCTGCCGGGCGCGGTGGACCCACAGGAACTTCTCATCAGGGCGAAGATCGGACAGCAGGTCACGGTCGCCGCGGCCCGGACGGCACTGACCCAACTGTCCGCAGCCGGAAGTCCCAGCCGGATGCCCGGCGATGGGCTTTCCCGGCTGTTTCCCACCGCGGCAGAAATTGCCGGGTCGGGCTACTCACTACTGCGGGGTCCGCAGCGCCGTATTGACGCCATCCGCTTTACGGCTTCGGCCCTCGCGGAGGGCCAACTGGATTTCGGCTATGGCGACGACCTGCCGGGGCTGGGGGCGAAGCTGCTCCCTCTCCCGGGCGTGGGTCCCTGGACGGTGGGCTATGTGGCGATGCGCGTGCTGGGTGCGCCGGACGTCTTCCTGGCGAACGATGCCGCTGTGAAAAACGGCATACGTGCCCTCGCAACGTCCGCCACCAGCCGGGATGGACTCGCCGCTGAACCGTTGGGTCCCGCGCCCCGGCCCAGTGTGCTTAACCCCGATTTCAGTGAGGTCAGTCCCTGGCGGTCCTACGCCACCATGCACCTGTGGCGCGCCGCTGCGGCGCCGAAAGCCCCTCAACCTGAACCAGTTGTTCCAGAGAAAGCGATGCAATGAAAGCCCAGTTGTTAGTGATGTCCACCCCAGACGGTCCGTTCACCATCCTCGCGCAGGGCGGCGTGGTCCTGGCCTCCGGCTGGACGGCCGGGCCAGGTGAGCTGACCGGGCAAATCCATCCGGAGCTGCGCCCGGGCGACATTGAGTCGGTGACAGACCTGGGTCCCATATCCCTGGCAGTGGAGGCCTTCTACGCCGGGGACCCCGCACCGGCCATGGCTGTTCCCGTGCTGCAGAAATCCGGGCCCTTCCGGGCCCACGCGTGGGATGTGCTGAGGACAGTACGCCCCGGGTCGCCGGTCACCTATACGGAGTACGCCGAACTGTCAGGGAATCCCAAGGCAGTCAGGGCCGCGGCCAGCGCCTGCGCGTTCAATGCGGCAGCATTGTTTGTGCCCTGCCACCGCGTCATCCGAACTGACGGCTCCCTGGGCGGCTTCCGCTGGGGCCTGGCCATCAAGGAGAGCCTGCTCGCGCGAGAAGCAAGGGAAAGCCTGCTGGCACGCGAAGCCGGCTAGGACCTACTTTGTTGAGGGCGTCCCCGAAGGCCACGGCAGCAGTTCGGGGAGATCCACGCCGTCTGCAGCTGCGGAGGCCCGCAGGCTGCCGAGCGACGGTTCACGGCCAGCAAGCCACGCCGCTATGTCAGTGATCATGCCGCTGATGACAGTGGAGCGGGCGCCGGTGCCGAGAGTCCTTGGCGGAAGCCCAAGCGGCTGGAGCACCAGCTTGTCCCCCGGAGCCACGCGGGCAGCCAGGAAGCCGAAAAGGTGTTCGCAGAATGGCCGGCTCCAGGTCTCCGGGCCAAGGCCAGTGCCCAGGTCGGCTGTGTGGATCACCAATTCACGCCACAACGCCAGCCCGCCGTCGAGGACAACTCCCCCTCGATAGGCAATCGGCGCGTCCCAACCGGAGCCGGCGTCGAGCGCGTCAAAAGCTTTCAGCGCCCGGTCGAGGCCTGCGGCCAGATCCGCACGATGGGCATCCGCACTGTGGCCCGCGGCGATCTCGATGGCCTTGTTCCGACCGTCCTGGCCGCCGTCGTACAGCTCAATGGTTTCGCCCCGGGCCGCGTATTCGAGCTGGCGGGCCATGGCGTTGGTAATGCCGGCGAGGTGCGCCAGGACATGCCCGCGGGTCCAGCCCGGCAGCGCCGATGGCGCCTTAATGTCCTCATCGGTGAATTTCGCGGCGGCTGAGGCCACGACGTCGGCGGCTTTGTGCAGTTCGGCGAGAAGGTCAGCCGGTGCGGGAGCAGTCATGGCGCCCATCCTAACCGTCAAACACTCAGCCGAGCGGGATGCCGTCCGGTCCATAGCGGTGCCGCACGTGCCGGCGGTCGTGGCGGGCCTGCCAGAATTCCAGTTCTGTAGGCCGGAGCGCATAGAGCTGCCAGTCCGGATTGTCGCTGCCGTCCGCTGCAGGGCGCGCCTGCCAGTCTGCGGCCGACGCTTCGGCGGACAGCTCAACCACCGGGCCGGCGACCCGGACCTGCCGGCCCTGCTGCGGCCAGTAGAAGTTCAGGGCCGCTTTCGGGTTGACGGACAGTTCCCGGCCCTTCCTGGAGGTGCGGGACGTGGCGAAGTGCCAGCCGTCGTCGTCGATATTTTTCAGGATCAGCATCCGGGCGGAAGGCTGACCATTGCCGGCCGCAGTGGCCAGGCTGCAGGCATGCGGTTGCAGCGCGCCTGCCTCCAGGGCCTCATCCAGCCATAAAGTGAACAACGCCACCGGGTCCGCCGGGGCGTGGGCCGGGTCGAAGTCCGGCAGGTCGGTGGGAAAGTCGGGCAGGGCCCGGAGGTGGCTGCGGAAGGCGTCGCTCATGGCCACATGCTAGCCGGGACCGCTCGCCGGTTAACGCACAACGCTCTCTCACTTTCTTGGGGAAAGTGAGAGAGCGTTGGTAGCTAGGCCGTGTATTCCCGCACGGCCCGCAGCTCGGCTTCCAGCGCAACAAGCTGGCGTTCGACGGCGGCCGGTGCCGTGCCGCCCTGGGAGTTGCGGCTGTTCAGCGACCCCTCCGTGGACAGGACCGTGCGGACCTCCGGCGTCAGGTGCACCGAAATGGCGGCGTACTCCTCATCCGTCAGGTCCCACAGCTCCACGTCGCGGGACTCGGCCTGCTTCACCGCTGCTCCGGAGAGCTCATGCGCCTCGCGGAACGGAACACCCTGGCGGACCAGCCACTCGGCGATGTCGGTTGCCAGCGCGAAGCCCTGCGGTGCAAGCGACTCCATCCGCTCCGTGTTGAACTTCAGTGTCGCGATCATGCCCGAAACAGCCGGAAGCAGCAGTTCCAGGGTGTCGGCGGCGTCGAAGACCGGCTCCTTGTCCTCCTGGAGGTCGCGGTTGTACGCGAGCGGGAGGCCCTTGAGTGTTGCCAGCAGCCCGGTCAGGTTGCCGATGAGGCGTCCTGCCTTGCCGCGGGCCAGCTCGGCCACGTCCGGGTTCTTCTTCTGCGGCATGATCGAGGAGCCCGTGGAGTAGGAATCATGCAGGGTGACAAAGGAGAACTCCTTGGTGGCCCACAGGATCACTTCTTCCGAGACGCGCGACAAGTCCACGCCGATCATCGCCGTCACCCAGGCGAACTCGGCGAAGACGTCGCGGGAGGCGGTGCCGTCAATCGAGTTGTGGGTGGCGGAGAAGAAGCCCAGGTCCGCGGCCACCGCTTCCGGGTCCAGCCCAAGCGAGGAGCCCGCGAGGGCACCCGAACCGTAGGGCGAGACACCGGCGCGCTTGTCCCAGTCCTGGAGCCGCTGCACATCACGCAGCAACGCCCAGGCATGGGCCAGCAGGTGGTGGCTGAGCAGGACCGGCTGCGCGTGCTGCAGGTGCGTGCGGCCCGGCATGGCCACACCCTGGTGCGCCTTGGCCTGCTCCACCAGCGCCTCGATCGTTGCCAACACGCCGCGGGCGATGATCCGGGCGTGGTCGCGCAGGAACATGCGGCCGAGCGTGGCCACCTGGTCGTTGCGGGACCGTCCGGCGCGGAGCTTGCCGCCCAGCTGGGTGCCTGCGCGCTCAATGAGGCCGCGTTCCAGCGATCCATGCACGTCCTCGTCGGATTCCGCCGGCAGGTAAGCGCCGGAGGCCACGTCCTCGTCCAGCTGTGCCAAGGCGGCGAGCATGCCTTCGAGCTCGGCGTCGTCCAGCAGCCCGGCCTTGTGCAGCACGCGGGCATGCGCCTGTGACCCGGCGATGTCGTAGCGGGCCAGCCGCCAGTCGAAGTGCGTGGACTTGCTCAAGGCTGCCAGGGCATCAGCGGGGCCACCTGCGAACCGGCCGCCCCACAGTGCACCCTCGTTCGTCCCCGAGCGCACCCCGACCTCGCTGCGCTCGGCCGGGGACCCCTGCGCTCGTGGGCCCAGATTCTCCGTCACTGGCCTGCGACGCGGATATCGCGGCCGGAGGCAACCTTGGCGGACATGCCCCACAGCTCGATGAAGCCGCGCGCCATCGACTGGTCGAACGTGTCGCCGGTGTCGTAGGTGGCGAGGTCGAAGTCGTAGAGCGAAGTCTCGGAGCGGCGTCCGTTGACGATCGCCTGGCCGCCGTGCAGGACCATGCGGATGTCGCCTGAGACGTACTTCTGGGTGTCCTCGATGAAGGCATCCAGGGAGCGCTTGAGCGGGGAGAACCACTGGCCGTCGTAGACCAGTTCGGCCCAGCGCTGGCCGACAGTTGCCTTGAAGCGGGCCTGCTCACGCTCGACGGTGATGTCCTCGAGGTGCTTGTGCGCGGTGATCAGTGCCATTGCGCCCGGTGCCTCGTAGATTTCGCGGGACTTGATGCCCACCAGGCGGTCCTCGACGACGTCGATCCGGCCCACGCCCTGGGCGCCTGCGCGGCGGTTGAGTTCCTTGATGGCCTGCAGCGGGGTAACGCGGACGCCGTCGATCGCTACCGGCACGCCGGCTTCGAACGAGATGGTGACTTCATCCGGGGCCGGTGGGAATTCAGGGGTGGCGGTGTAGTCGTAGATGTCCTTGGTGGGTGCGTTCCAGATGTCTTCGAGGTAGCCGGTCTCGACGGCGCGGCCCCAGACGTTCTGGTCGATCGAGTACGGGTTCTTCTTGGTGGTCTCGATCGGCAGTCCCTTTTCCTCCGCGAAGGCAATGGCCTTGTCGCGGGTCAGGGCGAGGTCGCGGACCGGGGCGATGCACTTCAGGTCCGGTCCGAGAGTCTGGATGCCCACTTCGAAGCGGACCTGGTCGTTGCCCTTGCCGGTGCAGCCGTGCGCAACGGTGGTGGCGCCGAATTCGCGGGCGGCCTTGACCAGGTGCTTGACGATCACCGGCCGGGAGATGGCGGAGACCAGCGGGTAGTGGCCCTGGTAGAGGGCGTTGGCCTTCAGGGTGGGCATGCAGTACTCGTTGGCGAACTCGTCGGACGCGTCGGCCACGTAGGCTTCGACGGCGCCGCAGCCGAGGGCACGCTGGCGGATGGTCTCCAGCGACTCGCCGCCCTGTCCGACGTCGACTGCCACGGCGATGACCTCGGCGCCGGTGGCTTCACCGATCCAGCCGATGGCTACGGAAGTATCCAGGCCACCGGAGTAGGCCAGAACAATACGCTCAGTCACGAAAATGCTCCTCTATGTTGGGGTTTGCGTTGTTTAAGAATTGATTACGGAAAGCCTGTCACACCTTGGGACGGCGCATTACTGGCTGCCGCCCGCTTCCTCGGCGAGTTGCAGGAAACGCGCGGCGAGGTCCTGCCCGCCCTGGGGATCACGGGACACGAGCAGCACGGTGTCATCCCCGGCGATGGTCCCGAGGATGGATGGCATGACCGAGTGGTCGATGGCCAGGGCCAGGAAGTTGGCCGCCCCGGGTGGGGTCCGCAGCACGGCAATGTTGGCCGAGGCCTCCGCAGTGACCAGCAGCTCGCTGCACAGCCTGGCAAGCCGCGCATCCAGGATTTCCTGGCTGACGCCGCTCTTCGCCGCGCGTTCGCCGCCTTCACCAGGCACGGCGTAGACCAGGACGCCCTCCTTGCCACGCACCCGGACCGCGCCGAGTTCCACGAGGTCCCGGGACAGGGTGGCTTGGGTGACCTGGACGCCGTCGTCCGCCAGCAGCGCGGCCAGCTCCGCCTGGGAGCGCACCGATTCGCCCGTCAGGATCGCGGTGATGCGCGCCTGGCGGGCTGTCTTGGTTGCCGGGCTGGAACCCGGCACCGACGGGTTGGTGGACACTAGAACGTGCTCTCCCCGGTGCCTTCAACGGGAGAAAGACCGTCCACGAACGCCAGGCCCGACTTGTGCATCAGCCAGGCCATAAGGGCCTTCTGGGCGTGCAGCCGGTTTTCGGCTTCGTCCCAGACGATCGACTGCGGCCCGTCGATGACACCCGCCGAGATCTCATAGCCGCGATAGGCGGGAAGGCAGTGAAGCACGACGGCGTCGTCCGCCGCATGTGCCATGGCTGCCTCATCCACGGAGTACTCCCGGAACAGCTGCAGCCGGGCTTCCTTTTCGGCTTCCTGGCCCATGGAGACCCACGTGTCCGTGGCTACGACGTCGGCGCCTTTGAGGGCTTCGGCGGCATCGGTGGTAATCAGCACTGACCCGCCCGTCTGGGCGGCACGTTCCTCGGCCGCGGCGACGATCTCCGCTGCCGGGAGGTAGCCCTCCGGCCCCGCGATGCGGACGTGCATCCCGGCGGTGACGCCCGCTAGCAGGTAGGAATTGGCCATGTTGTTGGCGGCATCGCCCAGGTAGCTCATGGTGAGGCCGGCCAGTTCGCCCTTGTGTTCCTTGACTGCCAGCAGGTCCGCGAGGAGCTGGCACGGGTGGTAGTCGTCGCACAGGGCGTTGATGACAGGCACGGCGGAGTTTTCCGCCATGGCCACCAGTCCGGAGTGCGCGCCCGTGCGCCACACGATCGTGGAAACCATGCGCTCCAGGACCTTAGCGGTGTCCTCCACCGATTCCTTGTGGCCGATCTGGGCCTCACCGGGGTTGATGATCAAGGCATTGCCGCCCATGTCGGCGATGCCGGTGGCAAAGGAAACCCGGGTACGGGTTGATGTTTTGTCGAAGATCACGGCGACCGTTTTGCGGCCGTTGCCCTCCGCGGCGAAGGGCTGCACACTGTAGGGCGCAGCCTTCATGCGGACGGCCAGATCCAGGACCTCAGCCTGCTCAGCGGGGCTGAGGTCCGTGTCCTTCAGGAAGTGGCGGGTGCCGCTGGCTGTGCCGGCGGAAGAAACTACAGAGGTCACTGCGCGTCCTTAGCTGTTTGGAGGATTGCCGGGAGCGCGGCAAGGAAGGCGCCGGCCTGGTCGGTGCTGAGGACCAGCGGCGGGGCGAGCCGAATGGTGCGCGGCCCGGGGCTGTTGACGATGAAACCGGCCTCCAGCCCAGCGGTCACAACGCCAGGTGCGACGTCAGCGTCAAGGTCGAAGCCGATCAACAGGCCTTCGCCCCGGACTTCGGTCACACCGTCGACGGCGGCGAGCCCAGCCCGGAGGTAATCCCCCACAGTGACGACGTTTTCCAGCACCCGCTGGCTTTCGATCGCGTGCAGCGTGGCGAGGGCGGCCGCCGTCGCCACCGGGTTGCCGCCGAAGGTGGTGCCGTGCTGGCCCGCTGTCAGGAGCGAGGACACCTGCCCGCCGAACGTCAGCAGCGCTCCAATGGGGAATCCGCCGCCGAGGCCCTTGGCCAGGGTGACGGCGTCCGGAACAATCCCGGCGTCCTCGCTGGCTAGCCATTTTCCGGTACGCCCGATTCCAGTCTGGACCTCGTCCAGGATCAGCAGGGCGCCGGCCTTCGTGGTCGCCTCGCGGGCGGCCCGCAGGTAGCCGGCAGGCAGCGGCCGCACTCCGGCCTCGCCCTGGATCGGTTCCAGGAAAACGGCGGCCACGGTCTCGTCGATGGCAGCTTCAAGGGCTGCTACGTCACCGAACGGGATATGGACCACACCGCCGGGCAGCGGCTCGAACGGGGCACGGTACGCTTCCTTGGCGGTCAGGGCCAGGGCACCCATGGTCCGCCCGTGGAAGGCACCTTCCAAGGCGATGATCTTGGTCCTGGGCGCACCGTCCGGGCCGGTTCCGTTGCGTCGCGCGAGCTTGAAGGCAGCCTCGTTGGCTTCGGTTCCGGAATTGGTGAAGAACACCTTGGAGCCTGCCGGGGCGTGCGTCAGGTCGAGCAGTTTTTCGGCCAGTGCGATCTGCGTGGGGCTGGTAAAGAAGTTGGAGACGTGCCCCAGGGTTGCCAGCTGGCTGGAGATCACGGACGTGACAAACGGGTGGGCGTGGCCCAGGGCGTTGACGGCGATGCCGCCGAGCAGGTCAAGATATTCCTTCCCGTCGGCGTCCCAGACCAGGCAGCCGGCACCGCGCACCAGCACACGCTGCGGCGTGCCGAACACGCCCATGAGGGACGTCGAGTAGCGGGTAAGCCACTCGGCTCCACTACTTTGAGAAACGAGGGCGGTCGCCGAGGCCTCCGCAGCGATGGGGGTCCCGCCCGCTTCGCGGTGCCCGACCACACCCGGCCCCCCATCGCTGCTCCGGCCTTCAGTCGACTGGCTCAGTTCTGCGTGGGTCATCATGCGTTCACCTCTTCGTCAGGGACCACCTGGGTGCCGATTCCGGCGGTGGTGAATGTTTCCAGGAGCATGGAGTGCGGGAGCCTGCCGTCCACGATGTGCGCGCGCTCCACTCCCCCGTCAATGGCTTTGAGGCAGGCCTCCATCTTCGGAATCATGCCCGATTCCAGGGACGGCAGCAGTTCGCGCAGCTCCGAGGCCGTGAGGGAAGAGATGAGCGAGGACCTGTCCGGCCAGTTGGCATAGAGGCCTTCGACGTCGGTGAGGATCACCAGTTTTGATGCCCCCAGCGCTTCGGCGAGGGCGGCCGCGGCCGTGTCCGCATTGACGTTGAGGACCTGGCCCGTGGTCTGGGCCCGTTCGCCCCGCTGGTCCGCTGCGCCGCTGCCGTCGTCCTCGATTTCGGGCGCCACGGTGGAGATGACGGGGATCCGCCCGGCAGCCAGGATGTCCAGGATGCCCTCCGGGTTCACGCCGACCACTTCGCCTACCAGGCCAAGGTCCACTTCCTGGCCGTCAATGATGGTCCCGGTCCGGACTGCCCGGAGCAGGCCGCCGTCCTCACCGGACATTCCCACCGCGTAGGGGCCGTGGGAGTTGATCAGGCCAACCAGTTCGCGGCCCACCTGGCCGGTGAGGACCATCCGGACCACGTCCATCGCTTCGGGGGTGGTGACGCGAAGTCCACCCTTGAACTCGGACTCAATGCCCAGCCTGGCCAGCATGGAGTTGATCTGCGGACCGCCGCCGTGGACCACCACGGGGTGGATGCCTACGTGGTGCAGGAACACGACGTCCTCCGCGAAAGCGCGGCGCAGTTCTTCGTTGACCATGGCGTTTCCGCCGTACTTGATCACCATGGTGGTGCCGGCGAAGCGCTGGATCCAGGGCAGTGCCTCGATCAGGGTGCCTGCCTTGCTTTGGGCATCACTCATGGACGTGGTTTCGCGGGTCTGGGTGTTCATGCTTGGCGTTACTCCAGGGTGGCTGGTGGATTTGCTCGAGGACTAGCTCGAGTAAGCGCTGTTCTCGTGCACGTAGTCGTGGGTGAGGTCGTTGGTCCAGATCGTGGCCTCGGCGTAGCCGGACTTCAGGTCAATCTCCACGTGGACTTCGCGGGGTTCCAGGTCCACCAGGTTGCGGTCATCGCCGATGCTGCCGTTGCGGCAGATCTGGACACCGTTGATGGCGACGTTGAGCTGGTCCGGCTCGAAGACTGCATCCGTGGTGCCCACGGCGGACAGGACACGGCCCCAGTTGGGGTCCTTGCCGAAGATAGCGGCCTTGAACAGGTTGGACCGGGCCACGGAGCGGCTGACGGTTTCGGCGTCCCGCTCGCTGGCCGCGTTGAACGTGCGGATGGCGATGTCGTGGCTCGCGCCCTCGGCGTCCCCGATCAGTTTGCGTGCCAGTTCCGCGCACACCTGGGTCAGCCCGGCACTAAAGGCTTCGGCTGAGGGAACGGCGCCTGATGCGCCGGACGCCAACAGCACCACGGTGTCGTTGGTGGACATGCAGCCATCGGAATCAGCGCGGTCGAAAGTGACGCGCGTGGCGTCGCGGAGCACGACATCGAGCATTTCTGCTTCCACGTCGGCGTCGGTAGTGAGGACCACCAGCATGGTGGCGAGGCCGGGGGCCAGCATGCCGGCGCCCTTCGCGATGCCCCCGATGGAGAACTCCTGGCCGTCGGCGTCGGTGCCGATGAACAGCGCGGCCTTGGGCACGGAGTCGGTTGTCATGATGGCATTGGCCGCTTCGGGTCCGCCGTCCGTGCTGAGCGCCGCAGAGGCGGCCTCGACACCCGGAAGGATTTTGTCCATGGGCAGCTGCTCACCGATCAGGCCGGTGGAGCACACAAAGACGTCGGTTGCCGAAATGCCCAGTACTTCGGCGACCTTTTCGGCGGTGCTGTGCGTGTTCTGGAAGCCTTCCGGACCCGTGCAGGCGTTAGCACCGCCGGAGTTAAGGATGACGGCGTCAACCCGGCCGTCGGAGACTACCTGGCGGGACCAGTGGACCGGGGCTGCGGCCACGCGGTTGCTGGTGAAGACGGCGGCCGCGGCCTTGGAGGGGCCATCATTGACGACCAGGGCCAGGTCCGGCTTGCCGGACGCCTTGAGGCCGGCGGTGACGCCGGCGGCCCGGAAGCCCTGGGGTGCGGTAACGGTCACGGTGCAACTCCCTGCAGGTTGAGGCCGGCGGTTTCCGCCAGGCCAAGCGCAATGTTCATGGACTGCACGGCGCCGCCGGCAGTTCCCTTGGTGAGGTTATCAATGGCGCAGGTGACAATCACGCGGCCGGTGTGCGGGTCAAAAGCCAACTGCATTGCCGCGTGGTTGGAGCCCTGGACCGACTTGGTGGCCGGCCATTGGCCCTCCGGCAACAGGTGGACAAACGGTTCGTCGTCGTAGGCCTCAGCCCACGCCTGGCGAAGGTCCGCTGCGGAGGTGCCCGGCTTGACCTTCGCCGTCGCGGTGGTGAGGATCCCGCGGCTCATGGGGGCAAGCGTGGGGGTGAAGGACACGATGACGGTTTCCCCGGCAGCGTTGGAGAGTCCCTGCTCGATCTCCGGTGTGTGGCGGTGGCCGCCGCCCACGCCGTAGGGGCTCATGGAGCCCATCACCTCGGCGCCGATGAGGTTTACTTTGGCGGCCTTGCCCGCACCCGAGGTGCCGGAGGCGGAAACTATGACGACGTCGTCGGGCTGCAGGAGGTTCGCAGCGAACCCGGGCGTCAGCGCCAGGAGGGCCGACGTCGGGTAGCAGCCGGGAACGGCAATCCGGGTGGCGCCCTTGAGGACCTCACGCTGGCCGGGAAGTTCGGGCAGGCCGTACGGCCATGTTCCAGCGTGGGCCGAGCCGTAGAACTTTTCCCACGCGGCCGGATCTTCCAGGCGGTGGTCTGCGCCGGCGTCGATCACCACAGTGCCCTCGGGGAGCTGCGCTGCGATCTCCGCGGAAGCCCCGTGCGGAAGGGCCAGGAACACCACGTCGTGGCCCGAGAGGTTTTCCACCGTGGTGTCTTCCAGGATGCGGCTGGACAGCCCATGCAGGTGCGGCTGCAGTTCGCCGAGGCGGGAGCCTGCATTGCTGTGCGCTGTGATGGCACCGATGGTTACGTCCGGATGTCCCGCTAGGATGCGCAGGACTTCTCCCCCGGCGTAGCCACTGGCTCCGGAGACGGCAACTGAAATAGTCATGCAGTGAATCTTACAGCAAAAATATTCAGTGTGCCCGATATTTATACATTGTGTTTTCTGCGCTTCCCGGCCGACTGGACAGGCTCCCGTATGCTGGTGGAAGGGTGATTTTGACCGCGCAGTTGCGAACGTCTGCTGCAGCGTTGCCCATAACAGTTACGAGGCCCCGGCTCCATGACCACCACCCTCTCAACGCCGGAGCGCCCCAAATCGCGCGTCCGGCAGCCCAACGCCGTTGTCCTGAGCTATTCGGAACTGCTCAAGAGCGTCAAGGCCGCAGGCCTGCTGGAACGCCGTGTGGGTTTCTACATCACACTCTTTTCCACGCTGGTGCTCCTGATGACCGCCACCTGGTTCGGTTTCGCGCTGATAGGTGACAGCTGGTTCCAGCTCCTCATCGCCGCCGCAGTCGGCATTATCTGCACCCAGCTGAGCTTCCTGGCCCACGAGGCCGGCCACCGCCAAATCTTCGCGTCCCGCCGCGCGAACGACTGGACCGCCCGGATCCTGGCCACCTCGGTGGCAGGCATGAGCTATTCCTGGTGGGAGCAGAAGCACGGCGCTCACCACAACCATCCGAACGTGATCTCCAAGGATCCCGACATTGCCACCGGCGCGATCGCCTTCCACCACGAAGCCGCAGCCACGCGCCAGGGCCGGTTTTCCTTCCTGACCCGCAAGCAGGGCTGGTTCTTTTTCCCGCTGCTGTTCCTGGTGGGCCTGGGGCTCCAGATCGATTCCGTCAGGTTCGTCTTCCGCCGGGCCAAGGTGACGCACCGCTGGGTGGAGCTGCCTATCCTGCTCGTCCGCCTGGGCATCCTGCCCGTCCTGGCCTTCACCTTCTTGCCGCTGGGAATGGCCTTCGCCTTCATCGCCGTCCAGCTCGCCGTCTTCGGCTTCTACATGGGCGCCTCCTTTGCGCCCAACCACAAAGGCATGCCCGTCATTCCGGCGGACAGCCGTGTTGACTTCTTCAGCCGGCAGGTCCTGACGTCACGGAACATCTCCGGCGGCCGGTTCATGGACATCCTGCTCGGCGGACTGAACCGCCAGGCTGAGCACCACTTGTTCCCCGACATGGCGCGGCCCCAGCTGGACAAGGCCGCCAGAATCGTCCGGGAGTACTGCCAAAAGCACCAGGTTCCGTACACCGAAACCACGCTTCTGCAGTCCTACGGCATTATTGTCCGCTATCTCAACGACGTCGGACTCTCCGCCGGCCGGCACTTTGAGTGCCCCATGGCCACGGTCACCCGGCGCTACTGAACAACTCCGGCGAAACTCGGCCGGCCCCCAGCTTGACCCGAAGTGACGGCCCTGACCGGCCGTCACTTCGTCGTTCGCTCAGGTTTCCCTAGGATGGTTCCAGGATCCGGGGCGAGGAAATCCCAGCCCCGGGGAAGGAGATACATGACGCACGCCATCGTTGCCCGCGAGCCCGGAGGGCCCGAAGTACTGGAACTGGCAGAGGTCGAGCGCCCCGTCCCCGGCCCCGGCCAACTGCTCATCAAGGTGGCGGCAGCGGGCGTCAACTTCATTGAGACCTACCAACGCGGGGGCATGTACCAGGTCCCCTTTCCCTTCACCCCCGGCTCGGAAGCGGCCGGAACGGTTGAGGAGGTGGGCGACGGCGTCGAGAACTTCACCGTCGGCAGCAGGGTGGCCACGGCCGAGGGCGCCAAATGCTACGCCGGCTACGCCGTACTCGATGCTGTCAAGGCCCTGCCGGTGCCGGATGGCGTCGATGACCTCACGGCTGCTGCCCTGCCGCTCCAGGGCATGACTGCCCACTACCTGATCAATTCCTCCTTCAGGGTGGAACCGGGCCACACCGTGCTGACGCACGCTGGTGCCGGCGGCGTTGGCCTGCTGCTGACCCAGCTGCTGAAGGAAAGGGGCGCCCGCGTCATCACCACCGTCTCCTCGGACGCCAAGGAAGAACTAGCCCTGGAGGCCGGGGCAGACCATGTACTGAGGTACGAGGGCTTTCCCCACCATGTCCGCGAGCTCACCGGCGGGAAGGGCGTGGACGTGGTGTACGACGGCGTGGGCCGCAACACTTTTGACGGTTCCCTGTCCTGCCTGCGCACACGGGGCACGCTCGTCCTGTTCGGGGCCGCCTCGGGAGCCGTTCCCCCGGTGGATCCGCAGCGCCTCAACGCCGGTGGGTCGCTTACGCTGACCCGGCCGACCCTGGGCCATTTCCTGCTCAACGAACAGGAGCGCCGATGGCGGTCGGGCGAGATCTTCGCCGCCGTGGCAAACGGGAACCTAAAGGTCCGGATCGGCGCCACGTATCCGCTGGCCGACGCCGCGAGGGCTCACGAGGACCTTGAGGGCCGTCGGACCACGGGCAAGGTCATCCTGGTCCCCTGACCCCGTTCAGGAAACGCCCGGCGAATGGAGTGTGGACTCCAGACGAACGGCGTCACTTTCCGTTCACCTTGCCAGTGGAGACTGCAGGGGTGACCGAGCTACAAACCAGCGGCCCTGCGCCCGACGGCCTTGCCGAATATCAGCCCCAGCTGCCCGGGTCGGCTGTATCACCCCCGGCGCGGACGTTGGTGGATATCCTGCAGGAAACCGCCAACCGCTATCCGGATGCGTCCGCACTGGATGATGGCCGCCAGTCGCTGAGCTATGCGCAGCTGATGGCGGCCGTACGCTCCGCCGGCCGGGAACTTCACCTGGCGGGGCTCGGTGCCGGTGACAGGATCGGCGTCCGGATTCCGTCCGGAACGAACGGACTGTACGTCTGGATCCTCGCGATCCTGCTCGTTGGCGCCGCCTATGTTCCCGTTGATGCCGACGACCCGGAAGAACGGGCCCGGCTGGTCTTCGGCGAAGCCAAAATCGCCGGCATGATCACCGGTGAGGGCCTGAGCGTGACCAAAGGCAGGGAAGGACCGTTCCCCGCGGCACGGCTTGCCACGCCCGACGACGACGCCTGGGTCATCTTCACGTCGGGCTCCACCGGAACTCCAAAGGGCGTCGCAGTGCAGCACAGGTCGGCGGCTGCCTTCGTCGATGCCGAGGCAAGGATCTTCCTTCCTGCGGACCCGATCGGGCCGCAGGACAGGGTGCTGGCAGGGCTCTCCGTGGCCTTTGACGCCTCGTGCGAGGAGATGTGGCTCGCGTGGCGGCACGGGGCCTGCCTGGTCCCGGCCCCGCGTGCCCTGGTCCGCACTGGCATGGACCTCGGTCCCTGGCTCATCAGCCACGGCATCACGGTAGTGTCCACCGTCCCCACCCTTGCGGCGCTTTGGCCCGCAGAATCGCTGGAGAATGTCCGGCTGCTGATTTTTGGCGGCGAGGCGTGCCCGCCGGAGCTTGCAGAGCGGCTCGCAGTGGAAGGCCGCGAGGTCTGGAACACCTATGGACCCACAGAGGCCACGGTGGTGGCCTGTGCAGCCGAATTGGGTGGGCCCGGGCCGGTACGGATCGGCTTGCCACTGGACGGCTGGGACCTAGCCGTGGTGGACGGCGACGGTGTGCCGGTGGCCGAGGGCGCCGTCGGCGAGCTCATCATCGGAGGGGTGGGACTGGCCCGCTACCTGGATCCAGCCAAGGACGCGGAAAAGTACGCTCCGATGCCCACCTTGGGCTGGCAACGCGCTTACCGCTCCGGTGACCTCGTCCGCTACGAAGCAGCCGGGCTTGTCTTCATGGGCCGGGCCGACGAACAGGTAAAACTGGGCGGCCGCCGGATCGAACTCGGAGAAATCGATGCCGCGCTGCAGGCCCTGCCGGGCGTCGCAGGCGCAGCGGCCGCCGTGCAAACGACGGCGGCTGGGAACCAGGTCCTGGTGGGGTACCTCGCGCCCGCAGGAGAAGATGAGCCCGACCTCGCCGCCGCACGCGGACTGCTGGCAGCCAGCCTCCCCGCTGCACTGATCCCCCTGTTGACCGTCGTGACATCGCTGCCCACTAAAACCAGCGGAAAGGTGGACCGGCACTCACTCCCGTGGCCCCTCGCCGGATCCGGCGCTGCGGAAAGTGACAGCGCCCCACTGAACCTGCCGGATGACGCCGCCTGGATCGTCGAACAGTGGACCAATGTGCTCGGCAGCCCGGTGGCAAGCCTGGACGCCGACTTCTTCGCACACGGCGGAGGCTCCCTGGCCGCCGCCCAACTGGTCTCCGCCCTTCGGCTCCGCTATCCCACCGTCACGGTCGCCGACATTTACGCCACCCCTCGGGTCGGCGCGTTGATCGACACTGCCCGGCAATCCCTGCCGGACGGTGTCAACGCAGGACCTGCCAAGGAACGCACTGTCCGCCCGACGGCCCGCAAGTCCCAGGTCTTCCAAACGCTGATGGGTGTCCCCCTGCACATTTTGGTGGGCATGCGCTGGCTGACTTACCTCATGGCTGGAAACAACGTCCTCGCCGGCCTGGCCGGTTTCGCCGCCGCACCCACGGTGTCATGGTGGTGGGTCGGGGCATCGTGGCTGGTCTTCGTGAGTCCCCTTGGCCGAATGGGCCTCTCCATCGCCGCGGCCCGATTGCTGCTCCGCAACGTAGGCCCGGGAACTTACCCCCGCTCCGGGAAGGTGCACCTGAGGCTCTGGCTGGCCGAACAGATCCAGGACTTGGCTGGCGCCGTCAGCCTTGCCAGCGCGCCGTGGGTGCCCTACTACGCCAGGGCCCTCGGAGCGAAAATCGGCAGCAATGTGCACCTGCATTCGCTGCCGCCGGTGACCGGCCTGCTGTCCTTGGGCAGCGGAGCGAACATCGAGCCCGAGGTTGACCTTTCCGGGTGGTGGATTGACGGCGACCACGTCCGGATCGGAGCGGTCCACGTGGGCGCCGGGGCAACGGTGGGCGCGCGCAGCACGCTGATGCCCGGTGCCAGCATCGGTGCCGGCGGCCAGGTCGAAGCAGGTTCGGCAGTGCTCGGCAAAGTGAAGGCCGGACAGGTGGTGGCAGGTTCACCGGCCTGCCGCCGCGGCAAGGCCAAAAACGACTGGCCCGAAACGCCAGCCAGCAGCCGGCTGATGGGCCGTCTGTGGTTCGCCGCCTTCGCCTCCGCATCCGCCGTCCTCGCCATGATCCCCTACGTGTCCGCGGCTGCAGCTGCCGCGGTCATCTTCCTTTTTGTCCAGGGCAGCAGTTCCCTGTCCGCAGCGTGGCCGCAGCTCCTCGCATCCCTGCCGCTGGCCGCGTTGGCCTGGTTCAGCGCCAATCTCCTGCTGATCCTGGGCACTACCCGGCTGCTGGGAACCGGACTGAAGGAAGGCTATTACCGGGTGCGGAGCCGGATCGGTTGGCAGGTCTGGGCCACTGAACGGGTCCTGGACCTGGCCCGGGACCTCCTCTTCCCCATTTACGCCAGCCTTTTCACACCTGTCTGGCTGCGCCTGCTCGGTGCCCGCATCGGCAAGAACGTGGAGGCGTCCACCGTACTGCTCCTGCCCAAGATGACCACCGTTGGTGAAGGAGCATTCCTGGCCGACGACACCATGGTGGCGTCGTACGAACTTGGCGGTGGCTGGCTTAAGATCGCACCCGCGAAAATCGGCAAGCGTTCCTTCCTGGGGAACTCCGGCATGACGGCAGCCGGCCGGAATGTCCCAAAGAACTCCCTTGTAGCCGTGCTGTCCGCCACGCCCTCCAAGGCAAAATCCGGGACCTCGTGGCTGGGCAGCCCTCCTGTGAGGCTGCGCCGCACGGCCATCGCCTCAGACAGTACGTTGACGTTCCAGCCGCCGATTCGGCTGAAAGTGGCCCGGGCCCTCTGGGAGCTGTGCCGCTTTGTTCCAGTGGTCCTGACGGTGGGACTCGCCGCGGGCGTGTTGTTGGCTTTCGATTGGCTGGCCACCAACCTTGGCTACGGCGTTGCGGCGGCACTGGGCGGGTTCGTCATGCTGCTGGCAGGCGCCCTGGCGGCTGGCAGCGCCGTAGTGGCCAAGTGGCTGCTGGTGGGCCGGATCCAGGCCGGAGAACATCCCCTCTGGAGTTCCTTTATCTGGCGCAATGAAGTGGTGGATACCTTTATCGAAATGGTCAGCGCCCCATGGTTTGCCCGGGCGGCGAGCGGAACGCCGGCGCTGGTGTGGTGGCTCCGCGGACTGGGGGCCAGGATAGGTTCCGGGACCTGGTGTGAGAGCTATTGGCTGCCGGAAGCGGACCTCGTAACCCTGGGCGCCAACTCCACGGTCAACCGCGGCTGCGTGGTCCAAACCCACCTGTTCCATGACCGGATCATGAGCATCGACACTGTTACGCTCGAGGAGGGAGCCACCATGGGCCCGCACGGCGTCATCCTCCCACAGGCACGGATCGGCAAAGGCGGAACCGTGGGTCCGGCATCGCTGGTGATGCGCGGGGAGACCGTTCCCGCCGGGACGTACTGGATGGGCAATCCTGTCAGTCCCTGGCAGGGTCCCGATGTTCCCGTACCCCGCCTGAAGTAAGTACCCGCTAGTCCGCCACCGTTGCAAATTGAGGCCCGTCCCCATGAGTTTCACAGAACCAGCAAGCTCCGAAGCCGCCGTGGGAACGGCCGAGGCCGGCTTGCGGTCCGACCGCTATATGCCGGGCCATGGCACCAATGCCTACAGCGTTTCGCGGTATGAACTGGACCTGGATTACCGGCTGTCTGCCAACCGGCTCAACGGCCGGGCCGTCCTCCACGCCACAGCCGCACGCCAGGCGTCCGCCGTCGTCCTGGACTTTGTGGGCCTCCGGGCCACCAAGGTGCAGTTCAACGGGCGCCGGGTCCGGCGTTTTGTCCAGCGCGCCGAACAACTGGTGGTGCATCTCGAGGCCGATCTCGCCCCGGGAGACACCTTCCTGCTGGACATACGCTACGAAGGCAACCCCTCGCCCCGCCGCGGGCTGTGGGGTGAAGTGGGCTGGGAAGAGCTTACCGACGGCGTGCTGGTGGCCGGTCAGCCCAACGGCGCCCCCTCCTGGTTTCCGTGCAATGACCACCCGCGGAACAAGGCAAGCTACCGGATTACCGTAACCACCGATGCCAATTACCGTGCCGTCTGCAACGGCCGGCTGGTGGGGCACAGCATCAGGGCCAGCCGCGAAACGTGGACCTATGAGCAGGAAGAGCCGATGGCCACGTACCTGGCCACAGTGCAGATCGGCCGGTACGGGTCCCTGATCCTGGACCCCGGGGACACGCCCGGCGGTGTGCTGCAGTCGGCGGCTGTTCCGGCAGGCCTGGCCAGCACGGCCCTGCAGGGGCTGCGCCTGCAGCCGGAGATGATGCGCACGTTTGTCAATTGCTTTGGGCCCTACCCGTTCGCCGAGTACACAGTTGTGGTTGCCGACGATGTCCTGGAGATCCCGCTGGAGGCCCAGACCCTGTCCATCCTGGGGCGGAACCACCTCAGCCCGGACTGGGATTCCCAGCGCCTGATCGCCCATGAGCTCTCACATCAGTGGTTCGGGAATTCGCTGACCGCCAGCGGGTGGAGCGACATCTGGCTGCATGAGGGTTTTGCCTGCTACGCGGAGTGGATCTGGTCAGAAGCCGCCGGCCTGATGACCGCAGGCGACCGGGCGGCAGCCGCCTGGCGCAGGCTCTCCTCCGCGGGCCAGGACCTGGTGATCGGGGATCCCGGTCCGGAGCTGATGTTCGATGACCGCGTCTACAAGCGGGGGGCCCTGGCATTGCACGCACTGCGGCTGCGGTGCGGTGACCTGGCTTTCTTTGCGCTACTGCAGGAATGGACCCGGACCCACCAGCACGGTTCGGTGTCCACCGCGGAGTTCATCCTGATGGCGGACCGGGTAGCGGGCCTCGACTCCGAGACGCTGCTGCACCCTTGGCTGTTTGAGGAGGCCCTGCCGCCGCTGCCCATGCGCGGGCGGCACGCCTCCGGCTAGCGGAACGGCCCGACTACCCGTCGAGGGCAACAGCGGCAACAAATGCCCCGGGCAAGCCTGTGTCCGCCGGGTCGAGGTCTGTGATCCCGGGTTTGTCGAGAACGTCGACGGCGCCCGGGTCCGCCCGGAGTCCTTCGCCGGTCATTTTGAGCCAGGCCTCTTTCCGGGCCCAGAGCCGGGCACGTTCACGCAGCAGTCCCGGCCCGGACAGATTTCCGACGGCGCGCCGTTCAGCGGCGCTGAGCGCCACGGCGTCGAAACCGTCAAAGTCCAGCCGCGAGGGATCTTCGGCATCCACACCCAGCCGCATACCGGCAACTCGTGCCGGCAGCCCTGCCAGGAGGATCCACTGTTGCGTCCGCGCCATGCTCAGCAGCAGCGGCAACGGCTCTCCCCTGTAGGTGTAGCCAGGCCTGCCGTGGGCTAGGTCGGGTCCGGAGCCGCAGCGAAGACAGGAATATCGCACCTCAAGATCACCCGCCTGCAGTTCCAGCAGGTCCGCGGCGAAACGGCGCAGGGCCACCCGGCCCGCGACAAAGCGTGTCCGTGCACGGGGCTCCAGGGACGCCGCCCGGGCGGCCTCCACGGGTTCGAGCAGCTGCGCGTCTGAGTCCGGACCGTCCGCGTGGGGGCCGCGGAGATCCACGGCCTGCAGGACGAGCCCGGACTCCACGTCAGTCAGCTAGCGCTGGACGGCACCGAAGCGCTCGGCGGCCAGGGCCACCGCGCTTTCGCGTGCGGCCGACGCCTCGTCGGCCGTCAGCGTGCGGTCCGTCGCACGGAAACGCAGGCCGAAGGCCAGCGACTTCTTGCCTTCCTCAATGCCCTTCCCGACGTAGACGTCGAACAGCGCGACATCCTCCAGCAACTCCCCGGCTCCCTCCCGGAGCGCCTCAAGGACGTGGTCCGCCGGAATGTCCCTAGGCACTACCAGCGCCACATCCTGGGTAGCCACGGGGAACGTGGAGATATGGCGGGCCACAATGACGTCGGCTGCGGCTTCGAAGAGGGCGTCGGCGTTGAATTCCAGCGCCACCGAGCGGGCCGGCATGTCATGCGCGGCAAGAAGCTTCGGGTGCAGCTCGCCGGCGTAACCCACCACTTCGCCGGTCCGCAGCGAAAGCTGCGCGGCACGGCCGGGGTGGAACGCCTGGTGCGCACCCTGGCTGACCACGATTTCGACGCCCAGGACGTCCCCGGCAAGCCGGGCGATGTCCAGCGCGTCCGACCAGTCCCACATGCGGGGGGTGTGGCCCGCAGCCGCCGGTGAATCGTGGCCCGTCAGGACGGCGGCGACGTACAGCGGCTGGTCCGGCACGCCGTCGTACAGTGCATCCAGCACCTCGTCGGCAGGCTTGACGCCCAGCGGCGGGATGGAGGCAGTACCCACGGTGTCGCCGGGCAGGAAAACGAGGCCCGACTCAAAGAGCGCCAGGTCCCGGAAGCCGCGGGAGTGGTTCCGCTTGGCAACCTCAATGAGCCCGGGAAGGATGGAGGTCCGCAGGTAGCCCTGTTCCTCGCTGATCGGGTTGGCCAGCTTAACCGCGCTGCGGTCGGCGCCCTGTTCCGCGACGCCGAACGTGTCGTTGGCGGCCTTGGAGACAAACGGGTAGGCCAGCACTTCGGTCAGACCGGCATCGGCCAATGCCTGGATGAGTCGACGGCGCTGCTGCTGCACACGGGTCAGCCCTCGTCCCGGAGGTGCCACCGGAAGGGTGGCGGGGATGTTGTCGTACCCCACCAGCCGGGCGATTTCCTCGGAGAGGTCCTCTTTGGTTTCCAGGTCGTTGCGCCAGCTGGGGGCGGTAACGGTCCATCCGCCGTCGGCCTTTTCGACTACTGCACCAAGATCCACCAGCGAGGTGGTGATCTGCTCTTCGGTGAAGTCGATGCCGATCCGCTGGGCGGGGAACGCCGCAGGCAAGGCGATGGTCACCGCGTCCGGCGCGGTCCCGACGTCGGTCCCGGCCTCGTCGGCGACGCCGCCGGCAAGTTCCACGAGCAGGTCAACAACACGCTGGGCGGCAATGCCGGCAACCTGCCAGTCCACGCCGCGTTCGAAGCGCTTGGACGCTTCGGACGGCAGCTTATGGCGGCGGCGCGAGCGTCCAATGGACACCTCGTCGAAGTGTGCCGCTTCAACCAGGACGTTCGACGTCGAATCGCTCACCTCGGTGGCGGCGCCGCCCATCACGCCGGCGATGCCGATCGCGCCGGAACCATCGGTGATGAGGAGGTCCTCGACGTCGAGCGTGCGCTCTTTATCGTCCAGGGTGGTGATCTTCTCCCCCGCCACCGCACGGCGCACCACGATGTCGCCGGAAAGCTTGTCCAGGTCGTAGCAGTGCGTGGGCTGGCCGAGCTCCAGCATGACGTAATTGGAGATGTCCACAGGCAGCGAGATGGACCGGATGCCAGCCAGCCGCAACCGGGAGGTCATCCACGGGGGCGTGGGCCTGGTGGCGTCGACGCCACGGACAGTCCGGGCCACGAAGCGGTCACAGCCGGGCTTGCCGTAGATGGGAGCGTCGTCGTTGAGCTTGACGCCGTAGCCGCCGGAGAGCTCGGCCGGTGCCTGGACCTTGGAGGCCGGGTCCGTGAAGGAGGTTC
The DNA here is from genome assembly GCF_037203985.1 of Pseudarthrobacter sp. CCNWLW217. NCBI lineage: Bacteria > Bacillati > Actinomycetota > Actinomycetes > Micrococcales > Micrococcaceae > Pseudarthrobacter > Pseudarthrobacter sp. CCNWLW217. The sequence goes on along the minus strand of NZ_JBBCBT010000010.1, from coordinate 176,562 downwards.
CGGTGGCGTGCGCGTATTCACGGGCTACACCGCGGATGGAGAACGCGTAACCACGGTCCGGGGTCACGTTGATCTCGGCCGCCTCGTCGTAGAGGCCCAGCAGGTCCATCGCGTCGGTGCCGATTTCGGGATCCAGTCCGATCCGGGACAGGACCAGAATGCCGTCGTGGTCCTCGCCGATGCCCAGCTCCCGGACAGAGGCGATCATTCCGGCGGACAGGTGGCCGTACGTCTTCCGGGCGGAGATGCGGAAGTCTCCCGGCAGGACGGCGCCGGGGAGCGTGACCACCACTTTGTCGCCCTCCACGAAGTTGTGGGCGCCGCAGATGATCCCCTGCACGCCGGACGGATCGATACCCTCGCCGGACAGGGATTGCTCCTGCCCTTCGGGGACCACGCGGACCTGGCACCAGTTGATGGTCTTGCCGTTCGTCTGGGGTTCCTTGACGATGCTCAGGACCTGGCCCACCACAATGGGACCCTGCAGGGTGTCCGTGGGCCGATGGACTTCTTCTTCTTCAAAGCCGACCTTGACCAGTTCGGCCATGACGTCTTCGGCCGTTGCTCCGGCCGGTACCGCTGCGAATTCCCGCAGCCAGGAAAGTGGGATACGCACTGTTAGATCTCCATCCCGAAGTGCTCGCTGAAACGTACATCGCCTTCGATCATGTCGCGCATGTCGCCCACTTCGTTGCGGAACATCAGTGTGCGCTCGATGCCCATGCCAAAGGCAAAACCTGAATAGGCGTCCGGGTCGATGCCGGCGGCCCGGAGGACGTTCGGGTTGACCATGCCGCAGCCGCCCCATTCGATCCACCGTGGGCCGCCCTTGGCGCCAGGGTGCCAGATGTCCAGTTCGGCTGAGGGCTCGGTAAAGGGAAAGTAGTTGGGGCGCAGCCGGATCTGGGCTTCGTCGCCAAACATCTGCCGGGCGAAGTGCTCCAACGTTCCGCGGAGGTCAGCCATGCTGAGGTTCTTATCGATGGCCAGGCCCTCGAACTGATGGAACACCGGGGTGTGGGTGGCATCGAGTTCATCGGTCCGGAACACCTTGCCCGGACACAGCACGTAGATGGGTACGTCGCGCTCCAGCATGGAGCGGACCTGCACCGGGGAGGTGTGGGTGCGCATCAGCAGGTGGGCCTCGGGAGGCTCCACAAAGAACGTGTCCTGCATTTCACGCGCCGGGTGGTCCGGCTTGAAGTTCAACGCGTCGAAGTTGAACCACTCGGATTCCACCTCGGGGCCTTCGGCAATTTCCCAACCCATGCCCACGAAGATGTCCGCCACGCGGTCCTGCAGCGTGGACAGCGGGTGCCGGGCTCCGGCCCGACGACGGCGCGGCGCGGCGGTGACATCAACTGTTTCTTCCAGCAGGATCCGCGCGTCGTTTTCGGCTTCCAGCTCGGCCGTGCGGTCCGCGAGCGCTTTGTTCACCCGGCCCCGGGAAGAACCCATCAGTTTGCCGGCCACGGCTTTCTGGTCCTTCGGCAGAGCACCGATTTCCCGGTTGGCCAGGCTGAGCGGTGACTTCTCTCCAGTGTGGGCAAGCCTCACCGCCTTGAGTTCGTCGAGGGAGCCGGCGCCGGCAATGGCGGCGATGGCCTGGTCTACAGCGGCAGTGATGGCGGCTTCATCCGTAGGGTTCGGGATGGCGGCGCCCGGCAAAGTTTCAGTCATCTACTGTTCTTAGCTACGAGTCGGGGCTGACGTATTTCCTCAATGACCAGGGCAGCCCCACACGGTTTCCCGGCAGCGCGTCCGTCACTGGCAGGCCACGAAAGTGAATCCATGCGGCATGAATGCACTCAATGGCCAGGTCAGGACCGCCAGAACATTACCCGTGGGAGTTCTGCCGGCGGCCACTATCCTCCAGTCTAATTGAAGGCTCCGGCTACCATGGCCTCATGACACTGCGGCGGCGCCTGGCAGGAGCACGGCCATTGACGGCAGGCCAGCGGGCGCGGCAAATCGCCAACCTGGCCAACGGCACCACGCTGCTGGGGCTCGGTATTGCCCGGGCTGCGGGAACCGCCATCACCCAAGGTCCACGGGGACTGGTCATAGCTGCCGGTTATCGGTGGAGGCTGCCGCACGCAGGGGCTTTCGCCGTGGGGAATGTGATCATCTGCCGCACCTCCGCTGAACGGCTGGCCTCCAACGCGGCACTTCTGGGCCATGAGGAAAAGCATTGCAGCCAGTACGCCTGCTGCCTGGGATTACCCTTCCTTCCGCTGTATTTCCTGGCCGCCGGCTGGTCGCAGTTCCGGACTGGAAATCCGGGGTCGGCGAACTTCTTCGAAAAGCTGGCCGGCCTGGAGGCCGGCGGCTACGTTGACATCAGGACACCTAGGCCGGCTCCGCACAGTGCCGGTGGAATCGAGGTTTGACCATGGCCGGCGCGAAGACCAGGACCATCACCGTGACGGGAACAGGATCGGCCGAGGCGCCCCCTGACCTGCTGACGATTTCCGTCGGCGTCGAGTGCCGGCGGGACAGCGTGGGTGCTGCCTACGCGGCTGCAGGCACGGCGTCCGCCGCTGTCTCCGGTGTACTCCGGCAGTACGGCGTTGGCGACGCGGACATCCGGACGTCCGGGCTGAACGTCCGGCCGGAGCTGATTTGGCGCGACGGGGAGGGCCAGAAAGTGGCCGGTTATGTGGCGTCGAGCATGCTCACGGTCCGCCTCCGGCAGATGGGCGCTGCCTCCACGGTCATCGCGGACGTGGTTGAGGCCGGCGGCGACGACGTCCGCCTCAACGGCCTGGAGCTCGGCTTCACGGATGAATCCGCTGTGATGTCACGTGCCAGGGAAGCTGCGTGGCAGGATGCCGCGGCTGCGGCCGAACAGTTTGCATCCCTCGCTTCAGCCAGGCTTGGCGCGGTGGTGTCCGTTGCCGAGCACCCCCTCTCATCCGGCCCGGTTCCTGTGGCCAGGCTCGAGCGGGCCGTAGCCACGGACGCCATCAGTGTGGAGGCCGGCCATTCGAGCGTCGGCGCCAGCGTCACCGTGGTGTGGGAACTGCAGGCCTGAAGGCAGTCCGGGACTGCACTGGCTCTCGGCGTCAGGAAGCCGTCAGGAGCCAGTGCAGTTGGCAGATATGGTCAGACTCCGCTGAGTTCCTCCAATGACGCTTCCTTCGCCACTGGCTCTTTGGACCGGATCATTCCAACAGCGACAGCGCTGATAAGTACTACGGCACCGACGGCGAGGTATAGCTGCACGGCGGACCACGACGCGTCGAGGAGGGCGCCTGTGATCAGCGGGGCAAGGATGGCCCCGATACGTCCGACGCCGATACCCCAGCCGACGCCTGTGCTGCGGGCGGACGCGGGGTAGAGGGAAGGAGCAAGTGTGTAGAGTCCGGCGATGCAGCCGTTGATCAGCACACCCACCAGTATGCCTGCGCCAAAAGCGAGCATGAGCACAGAAGCGGCCGAAATAAAGACGACCATCATGATGGCCGAGAGAACGGTAAAGACCACAAGGACAATTTTGCTGTTCCACCGGGTGGCTATCACGCCGTACAGGAGGGCTCCGAAAATTCCGCCCAAGGTGAGCATCAACCCGCCGGTGATGCCTTGGCTCTCGGTCATGCCGGCGCTGACCAGGAGACGGGGAGTCCAGCTGTTGACGAAGTAGAAGCCGAACATTGTGGCGAAGAAGGCCAACCAGAGCAGCAGCGTGGAACGCCGGTTGGCGGGCGACATGAGGTCGGAGACGGGATTTGGCTTCTTCCTGGCCGGGACAGCAACGTCCTGCAGGACGGCGAGTTCGGGGTGGCCCGTTTTGCGTGCAATTCGATTGAGCCGGTCCAAGACGTTGCGGGGCCGCTTGGTCACGAGGAAGTCGACAGACTCAGGGAGCACGAACAGCAGCAATACCAGGATGCTGAGCGTGCTGATACCGCCGAAAACAAAGACGGAACGCCAGCCGTACTGGCTCTGGAGGTAGACGGCGACGGCACCTCCGAGAGTTGCGCCGACGCCGTAGCCGGCCGTATAGATCCCAATGCTCAGACCCCGGCGCTGCTTAGAGGAGTATTCGCTGGCGATGACGTTGGTGCAGGCCAGGATACAACCCACACCCAGGCCCGTCAGAAAGCGCCAGATGCCCAACTGCAGCATGTCTGCGGCCGTGGCTGCCAGCACCATGCCAAGGCCAGCCACTCCGACGGCAGCCAGAATCATCGGCCGCCGTCCGATGACGTCAGCGATGGGGGCGAGGCAGAGGGATCCAATGGCCATGCCTACGAGGCCCGCGCTCAAGAGGACACCCAGTTCGGAGCCCGTAAGGCCAAATTCCTTGGTGACACCGTTGGCCGTGAAAGCCATTGCCAGGACGTCGAAGCCGTCCAGGGCGTTGAGCAGCACGCACATCCCGATGATCAACCATTGGTATGGCGACATCCGGGACCTGTCGATACGTTCGCGTAGATCCATCTTGTATTCCTTGGAGTCAGGAGTTCCCTAGTGGGAGCTGGTTCTGTTGAGGGCGGCGGAGATGTCCGCAACCCGTTTGAGTTGATGCACGAAGTGCCGAAGCAGGCGCGATCAGGAGACGTCGATCGTGACGACCGCCAATGACGCGGAGGCTGCAGCGTCCTCCCGGTAGCCCGTGGCAGAGGTGACGGCGCGCGAGACACAGCAGCACATTTTGCGGGCAGCATGTTGCTGGCGTTCGCTGTAGAAGACGTCGCGATGATCCACGACGCCCTTCAAATCCAGAATGCGAACCTCACACAGTCCGCATTCGCCCTTGCGGCAGTCGAACATCATGTCCACTCCGGCGTCCTCCAGCGCCTCGAGCATGGAGCGGCCCTGCCCCACTTTCGCCTCAACTCCCAGCCGCGGAATACGGACCAGGAACTCCTCGGGGTCGTACCACCCGGAGTTGCCAAAGGTTTCGTAGCGCAGATTCGGCATGTTGAGTTCCCGCTCGGCCCAAGCCCGGCGCACAGCATCCATCAGCCGGATGGGCCCGCACATGTACAGTTCTGTTTCCATATCGAGGCCGGCAACCATGGCTGTGACGTCCAGGCTGCCACCGTCGTCGTCAACGTGGATCTGCAACCGGTCCCCGTGGAGATCCCGCAAATCCTGCAGGTAGGCCATCGCGGGTACCGTCCGGCCGGCGTAGACCAGGGTGTAGTCGGCTTTGACATTTCGAAGCACCGTGGCCATCTGCATAATGGCCGTAATCCCAATTCCCCCGGCCAGGAGGACGTATCGCTTGGCCCCGACGCGCAGTGGAAAATTCTGCAGCGGTTGGGTGATTCGAAGTGTGTCGCCGGGCTTCAGCGCGTGCATGAAGATGGATCCGCCTCGCGAAACGGGGGTTTTGAAGACGCTTATGGCCAATCTCTTCCCGCCATCAATGGATTCAACGACCGAGTAGGAGCGCTTCTCCGTCGCCCCGTTGATCATCACGCTGAGATCGATGTGCGATCCGGGCTCTGCATGCTTCGGCTCGGCCGGTTCCAGCTCAATCCGGCGGATGCCTGTGGCCACGTCCAAGACAGCCACGACCGTCGCCGACTGCCAGATTTCGTTGTTGGTTGCTGCCATGGTGTTTCCCCTTGAAGTCCGTGGTCGCTCAGAGTGCCGCCACCATGCGGCCCTCTGCCTGGAGCATCCGTTCAATCATCCTGCGGACCCACATGCCGCCAGCGTCGATATTCAGGCTGTAGAACTCGAAATCCGGGTTGGCGTCAATGGCAGCCTGCTGAGCGGCCAGCATTGCTTCATCCTCACCGAACACGCCATGCACGGCGTTGCGAAGCTGCGTGGTGATGAGCTGGCTGTCCAGGCAGTAGTTGCGCATGAAGGCCCAGAAGTAGTGGCAGGACTTTGATGTCTCCGGGCTGATGGTGTTCATGACATAACCGTTGACGCCCTGGCTGCGGTCGCCATCCCGGGCGCCTGTGCCGGCCTTGGCAACGCCGACGTCAATGCGAATGGTCGAGGGCGCCTCAAAGCGAATGATCTGCCAACGGTCCACCTTGCCTTCGAAGCCTGGGAACTTGTCACGCAGGTTCTTGAGCCAGAACGGCGGGGCCTCGATATCGAGCATCCATCGGGAGACGGTTACCGTCCGGTCGTCGTGCGTGACCACAAACTCTGATTCGCTCAGCTCTTCCTGGCCGATGCTGGAGGCGTGGACAAATTCCTCGTGTGTAAGGTCCATGAGGTTGTCCAGGACCAGCTGGTAGTTGCACGGAGCAAAGATCGTCTCCCCATCGCCAGCCCAGTCCGGGCTGTCCATTTGGTGCATATCGGGAACAAGGCCCGGATCCGCTTGGGTTGGGTCGCCCAGCCAGACCCACACAAAACGATGGCGCTGCACTACCGGGAAGGAAGGCACCGTGGCCGAGGGGTTGATGCTCTCCTGGGCCGGCATCGACGTACAGCGGCCCGCCGAGTTATAGCGGATGCCGTGATACGGACACTGGATCTCATCCCTGCCCACTACTTTGCCCATGGAGAGCGGGGCCAGTCTGTGCCAGCAAGCGTCGGCCAGTGCGACGGCCTGGCCGTCCTCCGTCCGGTAGAGGGCCAAGGGGCGGTCGGCGATCCGGCGGGCCAAGGGCTTCCGGGTTACCTGGTGGTCCCAGGCGGCAACGTACCAGGCGTTCAAGGGATAGCCCAGGACTTTGTTGGTGGTGGAACCAGTGGATTGGAGCACAGTCATCTTTGACCTCTTTCGGGGGCTGGCAAACATCTGCTGCGGGGTCACATGCTGATGTGGGAGCAGTTCTCTGAGTGCAACTATCTATCTACATAGATGGTGGCTTGGGTCACACACTATCTATAGATATAGTTAGTTGACAAGACCTCGAAAGGAATTCCCCATGAGTCTTCGCTACGCGCTTTTGGCATTGCTCACCGTCGAGCCAATGACCGGTTACGACCTGGCCAAACGGTTCGAGTCCTCCGTTGCTTTCGTCTGGCACGCTCCGGACTCGCAGATCTACCCCGAACTACGGAAGATGGCTAAGGAGGCCCTGCTCGAGGCGGAGGAAATCTCCTGGGGACCCAACGGGAAGAAGACGCAATACCGCATCACGTCCGAAGGCCGCGACGCCTTCCGGCAGTGGATGAACACACCCTTGGAGTACTCCCGCGAGCGCGATCCGGTCCACCTCAAGGCCGCCTACCTGGAGTGGGCCGAGCCAAGCGCGGCCAGGCAGCACATGCAGGCCCATATCGATTACCACACGATGCGGCGGGCTCAGTGGACCGGAATGATCGCAGAGTTGCGCGGAGCCACCAATGAAATGCTGAACAAGAGGTTGGCAGCAACCCCCGAGCAGGACCGTAGACGCACTTTGGAGTACAAGATCTTCACCTATGAGGGGCTGATCGCCAGGGCGGAGACGGAGATCGAATGGGGCAAGCAGGGACTCCGGCTCATCGATTCATTCCCCGCACCTTCACAGCAGGGGACCTGATTCAGGCTGACTCAACTCTTTTCGGCTCGCCGTACCGCACCCATCCTTGACTTAAGTTCGAACATATCTTCGAATAGAGGCATGAGATGGGATGCACAAGCACTGATGCCGCGGCCCGGCAATGACGCCGGAAGGGTGGCATCACCGGCCCTGCTCCCCCTCGCCGGATTGGTCCGTTCGGTCACCACTCCCGAGTTCGCCGGCATCACCTTCCATGAGGTCACTGCCAAATCGGTGCTCAACAAGGTGGTTGCCGGTTCAAGGATGCCGTTCGAGTGGACGGTGAACCCGTACCGTGGCTGCAGCCATGCCTGCGTCTATTGTTTTGCACGCAAGAGCCACACGTATCTCGATTTCGACGCCGGCCTCGATTTCGACAGCCAAGTGGTGGTCAAGGTCAATGCCGCAGAAGTCCTCCGGAAAGAGTTGGCCAAGCCTTCCTGGGGCCGCCATCAGGTGGCCCTCGGCACCAACACCGACCCCTATCAGCGTGCGGAGGGCCGTTACCAGCTCATGCCGGGCATCATCACCGCATTGGCGGACTCCGGCACCCCGCTGTCCATCCTCACGAAGGGGACGCTGCTGGCCCGCGACATTCCGCTGTTGAAGAGGGCTGCCGCCCAGGTGCCGGTGGGTGTCGGCATCTCGCTTGCCATGACGGACGAAGCATTGTCTGAGGCCGTGGAGCCGGGGACTCCAGGCCCGAGGGCAAGGCTGAAACTCGTCTCCCGGCTACGCGATGCCGGGCTCCCCTGCGGTGTCATGGCCATGCCCATCCTGCCGTGGCTCTCGGACAGTGATGAAGCATTGGATTCCCTGTTCGCTTCCCTGGCTGCCGCGGGAGCTACGGGCGTCACCGCCGGAGCCCTCTACCTGAAGCCGGGCACCCGGGAATGGTTCATGCAGTGGATTGCCAAGAACCACCCGGAGCTGGCTGGCAGGTACCGGCGCCTCTACGGCACGGGATCCTACGCCTCCAAGGAATACCGCGCGTGGCTGGCGGCAAAGGTCCGCTACTTCAAGCAGCGGCATGGCTTTTCAAGCGGCCACGGTTTCAGCCACCGTGACCTTGAGGACGATCCCCGCGGCGAGGAAGCACAGTATCCCGCCGGGAGCATTCCGCCTGCCCACTTTGCCGGTACACAGGAAAAGTCAGCTACAGATTCCCCACCGGCCGCCTCCGGCCTTAAGCAGCAGCCCACGTTGTTCTAGCGAACGCCTGAGGGAAATAGTTCAGCGGGGAGCGCTTGAACCCACGAGCGTGCCCAAGGATTCCAAGAGGGACCGGACAATCGGGAAGTCGGCCGGGATCCACGGAAGGCTGAGAGCTTCGTCACGGTTGGTGGTGCTGATCCACCGCAGCAGGTCGTGGTCTTCGAGCGGCCGGGGCTCGCCGTCGGAAATTTCCGCAAGCCACACCCGCATACTCGCGCGCTCGTTCAGGCGCCAGCCATCGGGCGTTGCGGCGGGCAGTTCCTCCCCGAGGCGGACCTCGACGCCCAGTTCTTCCCTGAGTTCCCGGTGCAGTGCGGCCTCGCTTTGTTCGCCGGCTTCCACTTTCCCGCCGGGGAACTCCCAGAGCCCGGCGAACTGCTCAGGAGCCGTCCGCCTGGCCACCAGCATCCGGGTGGGCTCCGCTAACGAGTCAAGGATTGCGCCGCCAACTACCTGTATCCGTCCAGTCACCCTTCCAGTCTATGGGGGACAATTGATGAGGCGCCCGCGGGCGTGCACCACAATCCACTCCCCTTTCGAAAAAGCAGGCACATGAGCAGCGTCATCCAGTCACCCACCGCCCGGAAGACCCAGTCCCCCGGCATCGCGCCCGCCATCATTTCTCTGGCGATGGGAGGCTTCGGGATCGGCGTGACAGAGTTCACCATGATGGGCCTGCTCAAGGAAGTGGAAGTGGGCCTTGGCATCAGCACGCCGGAAGCCGGACACCTCATTTCTGCCTACGCCCTGGGCGTGGTGGTGGGCGCACCCCTGCTGGCCGCAGTCGGAGCCAAACTGCCGCGGAAACACCTGGCCCTTGGACTGATGCTCTTCTTCAGCCTTGCCAACCTGACCTCGTTCCTGGCCCCGGACTACGGCACCATGTTGGTCTCCCGCTTTGCCGCCGGTCTGCCCCACGGCGCGTTCTTCGGTGTTGCGGCTGTCATCGCCGCGTCGCTCGTGTCGCCCACCCGCCGGGGGTGGGCCATCTCCATGGTGATGGCCGGATTGACTGTCTCCAACGTCGTCGGCGTGCCGCTGGCCACGTGGGTGGGCCAAGCATTCGGCTGGCGCCTGCTGTTTGTCCTGGTGGGGGCCATCGGACTGTTGACCCTGGCGCTGCTCTGGAGGTTCGTGCCATTCCAGGCGGCGCACCCCGATGCCAGCATCCGGCGCGAACTCGGGGCGCTGAAACGGCTTCAGGTCTGGCTGGCCATCCTGATTGGCATTGTCGGCTTCGGGGGCTTTTTCGCCACGTACACCTATATAGCCCACACCATGACATCAGTGGCAGGCATCCCGTCGTCCCTGATCCCGCTGGTGGTCGCACTCTATGGACTGGGCATGGTCGCCGGCAATATCGTGGGTGGCCGGATCGCCGACAGGTCCGTAATGGGAACCATCTACCGGGTGCTGCCCGGCATCGCCGTGGCGCTGGTGGTTTATGCCGTCGCTGCGCAATGGCCGTGGTCCGCGTTTGTCATGGTGTTTGTTGTGGGTGCGGCCGGCTCGATGCTGGTACCGGCACTGCAGACCCGCCTGCTGGATGCTTCCCCGGACGCACCTTCACTCGCTTCCTCCCTCAACCACGCGGCGCTGAACGTCGCCAACGCACTGGGCGCCTTCCTGGGGGGTGTGGTGATCGCCTGGGGCTGGGGCTATGTTGCTCCAGCCCTTGTAGGAGCCGTCCTTGCCATCCTTGGCTTGGGTGTGGCCATCATCAGCGGGCTGCTGGAACGCAAAAAACCGCTGACCGCCTGATCCAGTGAATCGGCGGCCAGCGGCCAAGGGCTATGTCCCATGGCAGACTCAGGCTTTGGCGTCCTGCTCCCCCGCTTTGCCGGCCGGGGCTTCCGATGGCGCTGTGCCCCCGGTGTCCGCACGGTGGAGGTCAGGTTCCAGGTAAATGACGCGGGCGATCGGAACCGCCGCCCGGATCCTTTCCTCTGCTCCATCGATGGCCGCAGCGATGTCACGGCCTGCATCGGCTGCGCCGACGGAAATTTTCGCCGCCACAAGCAGTTCTTCCGGACCAAGGTGGAGGGTCTTCAGGTGGATAACGCGCGTCCCACCAGACTCGATGGCGCGGTGGATTTTGTCGCTGTTATCCTTGCTGGCAGATTCACCCAGCAGCAGCGACTTGGTTTCGAGAGCAAGAACGACGGCGATCAGCACCAGCAGGATGCCGATCATGCCGGTGCCGATGGCGTCCCACACACCGTTGCCGGTCAGGAGGGTGAGCCCCACGCCGAAAAGGGCAAAAATAAGGCCAACCAAGGCGCCGAGGTCCTCGAGCAGGATTACGGGAAGTTCGGGCTGCTTCGCGGTACGCACAAAGCTGACCCAGGTCTGCTTCCCTCGCACGTGGTTCGATTCGATGATTGCGGTGCGGAAGGAAAAGGACTCCGCGATGATTGCGCCCACCAGGACTGCCAGCGGAACCCACCAGAAGGCGCCTTCGATGGCATGCGGGTGCTGCAGTTTCTCCCACGCCTCATAGAGGGCAAAGAGGCCGCCGACGCTGAACAGCACGATGGAAACGATGAAGGCGTAGATGTAGCGCTCGCGCCCGTACCCAAAGGGGTGCTCGGGACTTGCGGCCCGCTTGGCCCGCTTGCCGCCCACCAGCAGCAGGATCTGGTTGCCGGAGTCAGCCAGGGAGTGGATGGCTTCGGCGAGCATCGAGGACGAAAGTGTCAGGATGTATGCGACGAATTTGAGGACGGCGATTGTCAGGTTTGCGGCAAGGGCCGCGACGATCGCCTTGGTACCGCCAGTTGCAGCCACGTGGGCTTCACCTCTTAAGGATTACAGGGCTGGGACAGGAAAAACGCGGCGCCGGCCACGGCTCCGCCCATGAACACCGTACCTGCCGAGGTGTGGGACACGCACCCCTTACGGGCCGTAAGGCTACTGACAATAAGGGGGCTGTGTGTTAGCTTGATGCAATATCGGGAAGATTTCGTCCCGGCGAATAAATAAGGAGGAGACATGGGTTTTCTTGCTTGGATTATTCTCGGCCTCATAGTGGGGGCCATTGTTAAGGCCGTAATGCCCGGCAGAGTGGGCGGCGGCTGGGTCACCAGCCTTGTTCTTGGTGTGGTTGGTGCAATTGTAGGCGGCTGGATTGGCAGCCTGCTCTTCAACAGGGGCGACCTTGCATTCTTTGACCTCGGCACGTGGATCCTCGCCATCGTTGGCGGCCTGGTAGTCGCCGGCGTCTACGGCGCAATCACGGGACGCAGCAAAAGCACGCGCGCACCCTGATTCCCGTCCTACTATTTAGAATTTCACCGCAAGGGCCCCGGATGAACATCCGGGGCCCTGCCATTTAAAGTTGCGGATCGAAAGTCCAGGCCACAGTCCCGCGGGATCAACCCGCTGATGCTGCCGCTGCGGACGATACCGGCAGGCCGCCCTGTTGGGACCGTGCGCTGGCATAAAGGCAGACCGTTGCTGCCGTACCGAGGTTGAGGCTCTCGGCCGCCCCGTAGACAGGCACTGCCACGCGGTGGTCAGCGAGGGCGAGTTCAGCCTCCGAAAGCCCTTGTGCTTCGTTTCCAAACAACCAGGCCGTAGGGCTTTCCAGCGGGTAGGCCGACTCGGCGGCGGACGCACCCAGCCGTCGGGCTGCATTCTCGTCCTGCAGGGTGTCCAGGTTAAGGGTGCCGTAGCCATCCGCGGCCAGCAGCCCTATCCCCCGGGAACGGCACGCCGAGGCAACCTCGTCAATGTCGGCCCCGAGGACCACCGGCAGATGGAACAGGGAACCGGCCGTTGACCGGACGGCTTTGGGGTTGTAGATGTCCACGCTGGCTCCGGTGAGGACCACGGCGTCAGCTCCCGCGGCATCGGCTGCACGCAGCACTGTTCCGGCGTTGCCGGGATCCCGGACCTGGCAGAGGACCGCGATAAGGCGGGGACCGGCGTCGAGCACTTCCTCCAGGCTGACGTCAACAAAGCCGCAAACTGCGATGATGCCCTGGGGATTGACGGTGTCCGCCATGGCGGCCAGCACGTCGTCGGTCGCCAGCCGCGCGGATGTCCCTTCGGCGAGGTCCTCGAACTCCGGGTAGCGGTCGAGGCAAGCTTCGCTGGCAAAGACCTCGTGCACCACTCCCGGCGCGCCGGCGGCCAGCCGCTGCTGGTGGAGGCGCAGGGCTTCGCGTACAGCCTGGGGGCCTTCGGCGAGGAACCGGCCCCGCTTTAAACGGGCCGGGCGCCCGGCAAGCCTTGCCACGTCCCTGACCCGATCAGCTCGGGGGTTTGAGAGTGGAAGGTCTTGCGGGCGCCCGGTTTCGTTCATATAAGAACCTTAGTTGCTGTTCAAGCAGGTTCTCGAACTACCCAGAACGGGAGGCTGTTAGACCGCGGCTTCGTCAGCAGCAGGCTTCTTTGCAGCCTTAGCCTTCGGAGCCTTGGCTGCCTTGGCCTTGGGAGCTTCAGCCTGGACGGCGGGAGCGGACGTGTCTGCGGGCAGGGAGTCCTTGGCAATCTTCACCAGCGCGGCGAAAGCATTGGCGTCGGAGACGGCCAGCTCGGCCAGCATGCGGCGGTCAACCTCGACCTCAGCGGCCTTCAGGCCCTGGATCAGGCGGTTGTAGGTGAGACCGTTGGCGCGGGATGCAGCGTTGATACGCTGGATCCACAGGCGACGGAAGTCGCCCTTCTTCTTCTTACGGTCACCGTAGCTGTACACAAACGAGTGCAGCAGCTGCTCTTTGGCCTTGCGGTACAGGCGTGAACGCTGTCCCCGGTAGCCCTTTGCGCGTTCGAGGATAACCCGGCGCTTCTTGTGGGCGTTTACCGCCCTCTTCACACGTGCCACGTGCGTACTCCTTCAAATCTGATCCCAAGCGTCTACTACCGGAAACCCGGCCGGCCTGAGAAGGCTTTATGGTAGGTGGCTGCTGCCAGGAGGCAGGCGGCCAAAAAACTTGGAAATTAGATGCCGAGCATCTTCCGGATGACCTTGGCGTCGCCCTTGAAGACGATCTTGTCGCCGGCAAGGCGACGGGTCAGCCTGGAGGACTTGTGCTCGAGGTAGTGGCGGCGGTTGGCCTGCTGGCGGCGCAGCTTGCCGCTGCCGGTCAGCTTGAAGCGCTTCTTAGCACCACTGTGGGTCTTCATCTTCGGCATGGGAACCGATCTCCTTACGTATCCGCAGACAGGGTCTGCAGTTCTTTCGTGCAGCCGCCCCTGCGGGCGGCGTGCTGGTTGCTTGCTGCCGGAGGAGAGCCTCCGGCAGCTATGAACTAAGTAGTCTTCTTGCCAGCCGGCTTCGGCGCCGCTTTGGGGGCGGGGCGCGCAGCAGGCTTCGGCGCTGCGGGCCGTGCCACAGGCTTCGGCATCGGGACGGCGGCGGGCTTCGGCGCTGCCGGGGCCGGAACCGCTGCGGCCGGCTTGGCCGCTTCCGGAACCTTTGCTGCAGCGGGCGCCTTGGGGGCTTCCGGAGCCTTGACTGGCGCCGGTGCTGCCTTGGGGGCTGCCGCCTTGGGAGCTTCAGCCTTCGGGGCCTCAACCTTCGGTGCTTCCTGCTTCGGGGCTTCCTGCGGTGCGGCCTCCTTGACGGGAACCTCAGCTGCGGGGGCGGCTTCAGCGGGAGTTTCAACCGGCGCCTCAACCTCGGGTGCCTCGGTCTCGGGCTCCGTGGTGATGGCGAAACCTTCCGGGAGAAGATCAGCCAGTGACTGCGTCAACGGTGCCTGGTCGTCGCCGGAGACGTCGATGCGTCCTGTGGCCTTGGCTTCGTTCTGCGCTTTGGCCTCCGCACGCTGCGTGGCGCGGCGTGCTTCTGCCTTGGCTTCTGCCTTGTTCTTCAGCGGACCCACAACCATGACCATGTTCCGGCCGTCGATGCGGGGGCTGGACTCAACAACGCCAACCTCAGCGACGTCGTCAGCAAAGCGCTGGAGCAGGCGGATGCCCATCTCCGGACGCTGCTGCTCGCGGCCGCGGAACTGGATCATTGCCTTGACTTTGTCACCCGCGCCGAGGAAGCGCAGTGCATGCCCGCGCTTGGTCTCGTAGTCGTGGGTGTCAATCTTCAGGCGGAACCGGATTTCCTTCAGAACTGTGTTCGTCTGGTTCTTCCGGGCTTCACGTGCCTTGACGGCGGCCTCGTACTTGTACTTGCCGAAGTCCATCAGCTTGCACACCGGAGGCTTCGCCTGAGGTGCAACTTCAACGAGATCAAGGTCGGACTCGGCAGCCAAACGCAGGGCATCCTCAATACGGACGATTCCTACCTGTTCACCTGCAGGGCCGACCAGCCGCACCTCGGGGACGCGGATACGCTCATTGATTCTTGGCTCGCTAATGTTAAAGCTCCTGTGATTGTTGTGGGGTATTCCACCGGCAAAATAGAGAAGGCCCCCAATTGCCGGAGCAATCGAAGGCCTCGAAGATCGGATGTGCGGTCCTCCGCGGAGGATGCACGCATCATCCCCGCAAAAGCTGGGTGACGCCCGACCAGGTACCCGGCAACCTTGCTTCCTATGGAAATACTTCCTTCGGGAAAACGGCTGACGCGGGTGGGAGAGGACTCCGCTTGCAAACTGGCTGCCATTCTACAGAAAAAAACCCGCTCAGCGCATCCCAGCGCCGGTGGGGATCATCCATAACAAATAACGACATCCAGTCGGTCTGTGACAAGCTTACCAGTATGAGCACCCCAGACAGTAATTCACACGTTTACCAGGCTGCCGACGCCCAGGGGGACGTCGCCCAGCAAATCCGAGACATCTCCGAAGTTCCGGCCATCGAAGTTATTACCACCGCGGCCGTCCACCTCATGAGCGCAGCCGCAGTGAAGCTTGGCCTCGCTGCCGAGGACAACGCCGAGGAACTCAAGGACCTGGACGAGGCCCGGAAGCTCATCACTGCCCTCGCCGGGCTGGTCACCGCCGCCGCCCCGGAAATCGGGTCCCAGCATGCCGGCCCCTTGCGCGATGGCCTGCGTTCGCTGCAGCTGGCGTTCCGCGAAGAGTCGATCATCCCTGACGCTCCGGGCAAGGGTCCGGGCGAGAAGTACACCGGCGCGGTCAACTGACCAGCGCTCCCCCAAGGATGACGACGGCGGCCGGCGCGCCCAGCGTGTCCACCCCCCCCCCGCGCCCAGAAATCGGGGGCAGAAGCGAGGGAGCGCAGCGACCGGCCAGTCCCCGCCCCGCCGCCC
>NZ_JBBCBT010000010.1:0-160709 GCF_037203985.1 Pseudarthrobacter sp. CCNWLW217 | reverse complement strand
GGGCATGGGTCCGGCCGCGAAGTACCCCGGCGCGTTCATCTGACCAGGCCTCCCCCACGCTGGCGCCCGGCGGGGGGCTCACCTGGGGGGTCCCCCCGCCGCCGTCGTCAATTTTGCGGGTCGTCATGCGGGTGTCGTCAGGCAGCGGTGCGGCTGCGCCGGCGCTGCTGGAGCACCAGTCCCACGAGGCACAGCACAACGCCGGCGACGCCGACGGACACGAACCCGCCGGAGGACCCCATACCGTCAATAAAAATTCCCGCGAGCGGTGCGCCGAGTGCCACGCCGGCAGTCAGCGCGGAACCGTACCAGCCCATTGCCTCTCCGCGACGTTCCTCAGCCACCAGGTCCGCCACTTTCTCGGACGCGGCGGACAACACCGGAGCGCACAGGAGGCCGGGCAGGATCGAGACGAACGCCAGAGTCCACGTATCGTGCGCGAAGCCCATCGGGATGGTCAGGGCGGCCATTCCCAGAAGAAGGACAATCGGCGAAACCGGGCGGTGCATGGCGCCATAAACGAGCCCGCCAACCACGGACGCAGCACACCAGAAAAGGAACACAATACCGATCTCGCTTTGGTGTCCGCCTGTTTCGAGAGCTGCGACGATGCCGACGTCCGTGCCGCTGAGCACCATCCCGGCGCCCGCCGCAACCGCAAAGACGGCCGCGACAGTGGCCGTGAACCACGCGAAGTTGTGGGCCACCCTTCCCCGGAGACCGGGTCCGCCATGGGTAGCGGCGGGCATCAGGTCTGCCGCCGCCTCCTGGACGTGGGCCGGTGCGGCGGAGACCACTGCAACTTCCGCTGCGTGGCGTTGGTCCGCCTCACATTCCTCGGTCTGGGCGACGCTCCGGGTGGGCGGGTTGAACCACATCAGGAACAGCCCTGCCAGTGAGGTGGAGACGCCAACGATGGTCAGCCCCAGTACGGAGTAACCACTGGTAGCCACCACGGCTCCGACGGCGGGGCCGATCATGAACACCATCTCGGTAGTGATGGAGTCCAGGGCGAAGGCGGTCCGCCGCTGGTCGCCGTCTGCCAGGACGCCCAGGGACTGGCGGAGGACGCTGAAGATCGGGAGGGTCAGCAGCCCGCCGATGAAGACCAGCGGCAGCAGCCATTCGTACGTCACATGGGGCACGGCAGACCAGATGACTGTTTCGGAAACCACCGACGGGATGAGGGCCCTTCGCAGGCCCACAGTGTCCACGCGCCGGCCGCGCCATGGCGCCCCGAGCGCTATGCCGATGGTCATCACGGCCGCGGCCGCCCCGGCGGCAGCGTAGCCTTTGTCCAGCGTCAGGACGATGTGCAGGGTCAGCAGGACGCCGGCGGCGGAGTGCGGGATACGGGCAATCATGCCTACGAGCAGCAGCCGCCTAATGGGGCGGACGGAGAGCAGCTCCCGGTATAGGGCGAAATTCACGGAAATTCCTTTGGTCTGCCGCGGGCAGCCCGAGGGGTCACCCCGCTGACCGTCAGCTATTGAACAGCGCGCCTCAACTTGATTTCGATCGAGTCAACCCGCTCCCCAAACAATACATTCCTGGACCAGGCGGATTGGAGGCCGGCCACAAGCTCCTGGACCGCGGCGGCGTCGAGGCCGTCCTCAAGGTAAAGCACCACCTGCAGTTCGGGACCCGCGCCCCCACCCGGCAACGTGTCACCGATCCCAGTTGTTGAGGCGACGCCGGCCCCAGGCAGGAGTCCGATATTCCGGACGGCGGGGAATCCGGTAGCAGCCTCCGCTATGGTGGCGGCCACTTCGCGGTCAAGGTAGGAGGGCACCCAGGTGCGTTGCTGGGCCAGTGCCCACACGGCAGGACGACGGACCACAAACGTGACCTCAGAACCGGGATCCAGCACCAGGAGTTCGGCCTGTTCCGACACTGCGGAGAGGGCAGCCCTCGCGGCGTACACAGCCACCGGCCGGGCATCCGGGTGCCAGTTGGACAGCGCCTGGGCGGATGTGAAGGCGGGCATTGCGGTCCTGCCGTCGGCTGCCTTCAGCATCACGAGCGCCATGTCCGCTTGCTTGTCAGCCGTCAGGCCGTCTTCGCCTTCGGCTTCTTCCGCGAGCTGGGCAATGATGGGGATAAACACCCTTGCTGTCGCCAGCGAGGCGACGACGGCCGCCTCGTCTCCGCTTCCGTTCCGAAGCGCCGCCACCGCGGCGAGGTATCCGGCGTCGGCCGTTCCGTCGTCGTCCTCGAAGTTGTGGATCTTCCCGTCGTCCCCGGCCAGGCTTCGGCCCTGCCACGGCCGGCCCGCCGAGTCTGCCGCTCCACCGGCTCCGGCGAGGGCTGCTGCGATGTGGCCGGGCAGGTGCCGCTGCGCCGGTCCGGCCGTGCCGGAAATGCTGCCGGACGCGCCGTCCAGGCCAGGTGCAGTGCCGTTCGGTTCCATCCTGTCAGGCTGACCGGGGCCTAGCGGCGGCCAGCGACGTCGAGGGCTTCGGGCAGCGTGAAGGCTCCGGCGTAGAGGGCCTTGCCCACGATGGCGCCTTCGACGCCCAGCGGGACAAGGGAACGGAGCACCTTGAGGTCATCGAGGCTGGAAATGCCGCCGGAGGCCACCACGGGCTTGCCGGTCTTCTCCACCATCTGGCGCAGCAATTCCACATTGGGCCCTTGCAGGGTGCCGTCCTTGGTAACGTCGGTGACAACGTACCGGGCGCAGCCGGCCTCCTCCAGGCGGCCGAGGACCTCCCAGAGGTCACCGCCCTCCTTGGTCCAGCCGCGGCCTGCCAGCGTGGTTCCGCGGACGTCGAGGCCGACGGCGATTTTGTCGCCAAAGCGGTCGATGGCCCGGGCCGTCCATTCCGGGTTTTCCAGGGCCGCGGTGCCAAGGTTCACCCGTGCCACGCCGAGGTCCAAGGCAGCTTCCAGTGATTCATCGTCCCGAAGTCCGCCGGAGAGCTCCACCTTGATGTCCAGGCGGCCCACCACATCGCGGAGGAGTTCTGCATTGGAGCCGCGGCCGAACGCGGCGTCGAGGTCCACCAGGTGTACCCATTCGGCGCCCTGCTGCTGCCAGTTGAGGGCGGCTTCCAACGGAGTGCCGTAACTCGTTTCGCTGCCGGCCTCACCCTGGACCAGCCGGACGGCCTGGCCGTTCACGACGTCGACGGCGGGGAGCAGTTCAAGAACCGGCAGATCGTTTGCGGTGGTCATCTCAGAATCCTCAGGTAGGTGTGCAGCTGTTAGTGGGAGGTGGCCCGGTGCGGGCTAGCTTCCGGGAAAGGTCAGCAGGGCGGCAGCCAGCAGGGACATGCCGGCCAGGACGTAGAAGCCAATTTGGGTCCAGAGCGGCTTGTGCTGCTGCCGGAAGGACAGGGCACCGCCCACCAGGAGGCCGGCGAGCCCCATCAGGACAATGGACCACATCTAGGCGTTGCCATCCGCGGGTGCAGGCTTCCGCAGGGCGTCCACCCAGTTGCGCAGGAGGCGGGCTCCGGCGTCGCCGGATTTTTCCGGGTGGAACTGGGTGGCGCAGAGCGGTCCGTTCTCCACGGCAGCGATGAACGGCGCACCGTGCTCGGACCAGGTGACCTTGGGCGGTGCCATGCGCGGCTGCACCACGTCAAAGTTCCATTCCTGGACGCCGTAGGAGTGCACGAAGTAGAAACGCTGGTCCTCGACGCCTGCGAACAACTTGGACCCTTCCGGCACTTTGACGGTGTTCCAGCCCATGTGCGGCACGACCTCCGCCGGTAGGAGTTCCACCTTTCCGGGCCACTCCCCCATGCCTTCGGCCTCGGTGCCGTGTTCCACACCAGCCTCGAACAGGACCTGGAGGCCTACACAGATACCCAGCACTGGACGCCCGCCGGCGACGCGCCGGCCGATGAGGCGGATGCCGTCCACGGCTTTCAGTTCGCGCATGACCGTTTCGAAAGCGCCGACGCCGGGGACCACGAGGCCGTCGGCGTTCAGTACGTCCTCGGGCTTGGAGCTGAGGATGACTTCTGCCCCGGCCCGTTCGAGGGCGCGCACGGCGGAACGGACGTTACCGGACCCGTAGTCGAGCACGGTGACGGTGGGCTTGCCTTCGGGCGATTCCGGCTTCTTCAGGGAAGCCGGGTCGATCACGGCGCCGTCGCGGAGGATCTGGCCGCTCACAGGGCACCCTTGGTGGACGGAATGCCTTCTACACGGGGATCGGGCTCCACGGCTGCACGCAATGCACGGGCGAATGCCTTGAACTGTGCCTCGACGATGTGGTGCGGGTCCCGGCCGGCGATGACGTTCATGTGCAGGCAGATGCCTGCGTGCAGCGTGATGGCCTCGAAGACGTGCCGTGTCAGCGACCCGGTGAAGTGGCCACCGATCAGGTGGTACTCCTGGCCGGCAGGCTCGCCGCCGTGAACCAGGTAGGGCCGGCCGGAGACATCAACTACCGCGTGCGCCAGGGCCTCATCCAGCGGCACGGTGGCTTCGCCGAAGCGGCGGATGCCGGCCTTGTTGCCGAGGGCTGTGCGCAGGACTTCACCGAAGGTAATGGCGACGTCTTCCACGGTGTGGTGGACGTCGATGTGAGTGTCGCCGGTGGCCTTGACGGTCATGTCAATTAGCGAGTGCTTGCACAGTGCCGTGAGCATGTGGTCATAGAACGGGACCGAGGTGTCGATGTTTGAGACGCCGGTTCCGTCGAGGTTGATCTCCACGAGTACTGACGATTCGCTGGTGGCACGCTCCATGCGTGCGATGCGGGACGCGGCAGTGCTGGATCCGGTGGAACTCATGGTCATATGTCCTTTGCGAAGAAGGAGTGATTGCCGGCGCGCGCAGCGCGGCTAACTCAAGTTTAGGCGGGCAGCTTTGCCTGGCTCGCCAGGATGGCTTCCAGGGATGTGAGGAAGGCAGTGGTTTCTGTCTCAGTCCCGGCTGTGACGCGCAAATGGCCGGGGATTCCGACGTCCCTGATCAGGACGCCGGAGTCCAGCAGCTGCTGCCAGACGTCGTGGGGCCGGTCCAGTCCGCCGAAAAAGACGAAGTTCGAGTCCGAAGCGGCGGGTTTGAGGCCCATCCGTGTGAGCTCCGAGACGATGCGGTCACGCTGCTTCTTGATGTCCTCAACATCGGCCATCAGCGCCTCGCGGTGCTGGAGGGCGGCCAAGGCCGTGGCTTGCGTGACGGCGGACAGGTGGTACGGCAGCCGCACGAGGCGCAGGGCGTCCGTCACTTCGGGTGCGGCAGCCATGTAGCCCAGCCGGGCTCCGGCGAGGGCAAAGGCCTTGCTCATGGTCCGGGTGACGATGAGGCGTTCCCGGCCCGGCAGCAAGGTCAGGGCGCTCGGCGTACCGTCGTGGGCAAATTCGTGGTACGCCTCATCCACAATCACGATGGTCTGGCTGTCCTCGCCGGCGGCGTACACGGCCTCCACAACATCCAGCCCCAGCCCTGTGCCGGTGGGGTTGTTGGGCGAACTCAGGAAAACGATGTTCGGCCGGAGTTCCTTCACCTGCAGGGCGGCTGATTCGGCGCTGAGGCCGTAGCCGAGCGCACGCTGGCCGGCAACGTACTTTGTGTCGGTGCCGCTGGCCAGTAGGGGGTACATGGAGTACGTGGGAGGGAAACCCAGGGCCGTGCGGCCGGGTCCGCCAAACGCCTGGAGGATTTGCTGAAGCACTTCGTTAGAGCCGTTGGCTGCCCAGATGTTGGCTGCGTCAAGACCGTGGCCAAGGTATTCAGCCAGCGCAACGCGGAGATCGGAAAATTCACGGTCCGGGTAGCGGTTCAGGCCGGCGGCTGCCTCGGTGACTGCTGCGCTGATCGCGGCCCGTACGTCCGCAGGAACGCCGTGAGTGTTTTCGTTGACGTTCAGCAGAATGGGAACATCCAACTGGGGAGCCCCGTACGGGGTCAGGCCACGGAGGTTGCTGCGGAGGGGAAGGCGGTTCAGACGCTCTAGCTGGTCATTCACCTGAACAGTTTAGTGCCGAAGCATGGACCCCGAAAATGTGACGGTCAGCGGCAGCGTCACTTCACAGGTACAAACAGCTGCTGGCCTGGCACGACAGCGCCGGCAGTGAGGTTGTTGAGCTGGACGATGTCCGCTATCACGTCGCGGGGATCGCGCTCGGGTGCAACCGCTGCCGCGATCGCCCACAGTGACTCCCCGGACTGTACGGTGACGGACACTGTCGGTGTGACTGAGAGATCGGCTGCGGAGTCTGCTGCCTTGGCGGGGGCGTTCAAGAATCCCGCCAGCAGGAAGATCAGGACAGCGAGCAGGACCAGCGGGATGCCGATCAGGACCACCCGTCCGCGTCGCGTCAGGCGAAGGGGCGGCAACTGCTCCTTGCCGGGGCGGACCTGCGGGACTGACGTGAGGTGCTGTACCGAGACGAACTGCGGACGGGAGTCCTGCGATGCTGAAAACGCTGACATGAAATGAGCCCTCCTGGACCATGCTTTGCTGCCCGGAGTGTTCCTTCCGCTTGTCCGGCGAAGCGGACGTTCCCGAAGTATTCGAATCTTCGAACGCTTCCGGAAGCGAATAGAACACATGTTCGAACTTTGCTTCTTCTGTTTTAGCACTTATCAACGAACATTGTCGAGACTCGCTAGAACAAATGTTTGAAAAAGTGTTGCGGCTGGCCTACGTTTGAACCAAGGATCAACCACCCGAAGTACAGCCACCTCTGTAGTTGATCAGCAGGGTCTGACAATCAATGCCGGAGGCTCCCGGCACCCGGCGCCGGAGGCACCGGGGCAACGGAAAGGCATTGGCTAACATGGCAGCAGCAGCCGGCGGCAGGGCGACCCAGAGGGGTCCACAGCCCCAGAGGACTCCCAAGGGGCTGACTGCCCGTCAGAAGAAGATCCTGGAAACGATCCAGCGTTCAGTCAATGACAACGGATACCCCCCGTCCATGCGCGAAATTGGCGACACCGTGGGGCTGGCCAGCCTCTCCAGCGTGACGCATCAACTCTCGCAGCTGGAGAAGTTGGGATACCTGCGCCGGGACCCTAAGCGGCCACGGGCCATGGAGGTCCTGATGCCGCTCACCCTGGATGCCGGGACTGCCAAGGCTCCGGGCTCCGCCGCACCGGCAACCCTGCGGGGCATCAGCGGCGGGAAGGTAACGGAGCTTTCCACTGCCATGGATACGGCCATGGTTCCCCTGGTGGGCCGGATCGCAGCCGGCGGGCCGATCCTTGCGGACCAGGTGGTTGAAGACGTGATGCCCCTCCCCCGCCAACTGGTCGGTCAGGGCGAGCTCTTTATGCTCAGGGTGGCCGGAGACTCCATGGTGGACGCGGCCATCTGCGATGGCGACTGGGTGGTGGTGAGGCGCCAGGCCGACGCCGTGAACGGGGACATCGTCGCGGCCCTCCTGGACGACGAAGCAACCGTCAAGACGTTCCGCCAGCGGGACGGCCACACGTGGCTGTTGCCGCAGAACACGCAGTACGAACCCATCCTGGGCGACCACGCCACCATCATGGGCAAGGTCGTTTCGGTTCTGCGTTCACTCTAGGTACAGTGCCCAGCAGCAAAAAGATCAGCTGAGCCCGCCCACATGGGCTGGCTCAGCTGATCTTCGCAGTTAACTCAGGCGTGCTCTTTGGACAGCCGTTCCAGCGCCGCAAACGCAATCTTGCGATCTGTGGTGGGCCAGAAGGGCGGCAGCGCACCCCGGAGGAACCCGGCGTACCTCTCGGTGGCCAGCCGTGAATCAAGCACCGCCACCACACCTTTGTCCCCGGTGGACCGGATCAGCCGGCCGGCACCCTGGGCAAGCCGGATGGCGGCATGAGTGGCGGAGACCGACATAAAGCCGTTGCCGCCGGCCTGGGCGACGGCCCGGGAGCGGGCAGTCATAAGGGGGTCGTCCGGCCGAGGGAACGGAATGCGGTCAATCACCACCAGCCGGCAGGAGCCGCCCGGTACGTCCACTCCCTGCCACAGGGACATGGTTCCGAAGAGGCATGTGTCGGGCTCGTCGGCGAACTGCTTGACCAAGGCGGTCATCGTGGAATCGCCCTGGCAGAGGATGCTCAGGCCCAGACGGGGCCGCAAGGCGTCGGCTGCTTCTTCTGCGGCGCGACGTGAGGAGAACAGGCACAGTGCACCGCCGCCTGAGGCCCTGATCAGCGCCTCGAGCTCCTCCAGCGCCTCCGCGGACACACCGCGCCCGGGCTTGGGCAGGTGCCCGGCAACGTACAGTATTCCCTGCTTTGGGTAGTCAAACGGGGAACCGACGTCAATGCCCGTCCAGCTCGGGGCGCCCGGGCCCACAAGGCCCAGCCCGCCGGCGGCCGGCTCGAAAGCAGAGCCGATGGCCAGTGTGGCCGAGGTCAGCACTACGGTGTGGCCTTCGAACAGTCCCTCGCGCAGCTTCCCTGCGACGCTGAGCGGTGCGATGTTTATCAGTGCCGGTGCGGCGTCGTCGGGCTGCGCATAGCCTTGCTGCGGATCGAAGGTGCTGGCACGCGAGAACCACACCACTTCCCGGTTCTCCCGGGCCACGATCAGCCGTTCACACAGTTCCAGGATGAGCATCAGGCGTGAGCGCGCGAGCTGGCGCCCGCCGTCGGCCGTCTGGCTGCTGTCCCCCTTCGAGTCGGACAGGGCAGCCCTGCAGGCGTCACGCAGCTGGTCGATGCAGTCCAGCTGCTCGTCATTTAGGCCGTTGGGAAGGAGCCCGTTGGGAACCCCTGCCAATGCCAGTTCCAGGTTGGCGGCCGCAGCGTTGAGGGCGTCCACCGTAATGGCCGTGTGCTTCCGCGCTCCGGCAGCCGCCGCATGGACCATCGCTACGGACAGCTGCCCGGACACCGCACCGGTCACCCGGTCCTGGAGCTCGTGCGCCTCGTCAACCACCACGACGTCGTATTCGGGCAGGACAGCCAGCCCCTCGAACGCGCTGACGGCGAGCATCGCGTGGTTGGTGACCACAACATCGGCGTCGGCCGCGTCCTGGCGGGCGAGTTCGCTGAAGCATTCAGCGGCCATCGGGCACTTCTGCGCCCCCAGGCATTCCATCGACGTCACCGAAACCTGCCGCCAGGCACGGTCCGTGACACCCGGGAGGAGTTCGTCACGGTCGCCGGTAGTGGTTTTTTGCGCCCAGTCGCGCAGCCGCACTACCTCTTTGCCCAACTGCGACGCCGGTCCCCCGAGAGCGGCTGCGAAGTGCGGCACGCTGGTGTCCTCACCAAGGGAAAAAAGCTGGCCTTCGGAGGGTTCCTCCGAGGGAAACCCGCCTTCAAGCTTGTGCCGGCAGACGTAGTTGGAGCGACCCTTCACCAGCGCCACCTTGACGGGGCGGTCCAGGGCCGGGGTGATGGTCTTCAGCAGCCGCGGCAGGTCCCGGCCCACAATCTGTGTCTGCAGGGCCAATGTTGCGGTGGAAACCAAGGTGGGCTTGTTGCTCACCAGCGAGTGCGCAATGAGCGGAATCAGGTAAGCCAGCGACTTTCCCGTTCCAGTGCCGGCCTGGACCAGGAGGTGGTCGCCGGTTTCGATGGCACGGGCCACCTGCCTGGCCATCTCATGCTGGCCGCTCCGGCTTTGTCCGCCCATTCCGGCCACGGCGCGGTCGAGCAGTTCGATCACGAACTGCTCGCTGGCCGTGCCTGAAGGCTCACCTGCCACCGGTTCAGCCATTGCTGACGAATGATTCCAGTTCAGCCGCGAGGCCTTCCCGGACCATCACCACTGCCCGCGTTCCGTCCTCGCCATGGTCAAGGCTGAGGATTTCCGCGTCGGTGTCATGCAGTTTGCTGATCACGTCGCCACGATTGTAGGGAATGAGGAGTTCAAGCTTGACGCTGGGCCGCGGGATCGAGCTGCTGATCTCGCGCAGCAGCTCCGCGATCCCTTCGCCGGTCCGCGCCGACACCACCACATGGCGGGGTTCGCGCTGCTTGAGTCGTTCGATCACAAACGGATCCGCGGCGTCTGCCTTATTCAGGACGATGATTTCCGGCACCTTGCGGGCATCGACTTCGCTGAACACCTTGCGGACGGCGGCGATCTGGCCTTCCGGGTCCGGGTGCGAGGCATCCACCACATGCAGGATGAGGTCCGCGTCCGCTACTTCCTCCAGTGTGGAACGGAATGCCTCCACGAGCTGGGTGGGAAGGGAGCGGACAAAGCCCACGGTGTCCGCCAGGGTATAGCCCAGGCCATCCGCGGTCTCCGCCTTGCGCACGGTCGGATCCAAGGTGGCGAACAACGCGTTCTCCACCAGCACGCCAGCGTCCGTCAGCCGGTTCAGCAACGACGATTTCCCGGCGTTGGTGTAGCCGGCGATGGCAACGGACGGCACTGAATTACGACGCCGGTTGGCCCGTTTGGTTTCCCGGGCCGGCTTCATCGCGGCGATCTCGCGCCGCAGCTTAGCCATGCGGGTACGGATTCGGCGACGGTCCAGTTCGATTTTCGTCTCACCGGGACCACGCGAACCCATACCGGCGCCAGCGCCGCCCACCTGGCCACCAGCCTGGCGGGACATGGATTCGCCCCAGCCGCGCAGGCGTGGCAGCAAGTATTCGAGCTGAGCCAGTTCCACCTGGGCCTTGCCCTCACGGCTCTTGGCGTGCTGGGCGAAAATGTCCAGGATCAGGGCCGTACGGTCAATGACCTTGACCTTGACAATGTCCTCCAGCCCGCGCCGCTGGGAGGGAGCCAGTTCGGCGTCCACCACTACGGTGTCCGCCCCGGTGGACATCACGATTTCCTTGAGTTCCAGGGCTTTGCCTGACCCTAGGAACGTTCCGGGGTCCGGTTTGGCTCGGCGCTGGACCATGCCGTCCAGGACTTCCGAACCGGCGGTCTCGGCCAACGCTGCAAGCTCACGAAGTGAGTTCTCAGCGTCCGCGAGCGTTCCTTCGGCCCACAGGCCAGCCAGGACCACGCGCTCCAGGCGCAACTGACGGTATTCGACTTCGGTGACGTCTTCGAGTTCCGTGGACAGCCCTGCCGTGCGGCGGAGTGCCCGGCGCTCTTCGAGGTCCTGCTGGTCGCCGTCGTAGGCGCTGTGTTCTTCTTCGAGGCGGGAGATCGCCTGGGCTTTGCCGAACACCGCCCTGCCGTCGCCTTCTGCGGCGGGGCCTCGTTTTGCCGGAACATCCTTGGAAAGAATCCGGTCGATGACAGCTTGGATTTCCTCCGGGCTCATATCCTGGGCTGCTGGATCGGATCCGGTGTTGGGCTGGCTGGTCATGGTCTCCTTTGAAGATTCGGCATTTCCAGAATAGTGCCGATTGCTGGTGAGTGGGGACGTATTCGCGCTGGGCTGACGGCTGGCGGTCATCCAGGACTCCTGTCTGTTGCGCACACCGTACAAGCGATGGCGTGCAGCGTAGGATCCACGCCTTCGAAAGGGTGGAGGAAGTGGTATGCGCAGGCAACGTCAGGAGGGGCGCAGCGGGAAGCTGGCTTCGAGTATTGCCCGGCGGTCGGACCAGCCGGCGAAAGCTTGGTCGATGACGCATCTGCGGAAGGTAGGAAACCTGCATCGCTGCGGGACATGGCTGCGGGACGGGTTCAACCCGTGCCGGCTACTCGAAGATCAGGAACATGCCTTCCAGATTAGCAGACCCGATCCCCCGCGGTTTCCCTTACGCTTCAGGGCCAACTAATCTGGCCAGTTATGGAGTCCGCACACTATTTCAGCGCATCGCCCGCAGGGCCCTTTACCCGCAAGCCGCTCACGGTGGATCTCGCTGGGGAAACGCGCACACTGCAGACATCCGGTGGCATCTTCAGCCCTGACGGGATAGACAAGGGCACCGCCGTCTTGCTCGCCGAAGTCCCGGCGCCGTCGCCGTCGGGAAACCTGCTGGACATCGGCTGCGGCTGGGGTCCGATTGCGCTCACGATGGCCCTGAAGTCGCCGGCAGCCCATGTCTACGCCGTGGACGTCAACGAGCGCTGCATCACGCTGACAAACGAAAATGCGGCTTCGCTCGGCCTGGGCAACGTGACGGCCAGCATGCCGGAAGACGTGGACCCGGAACTCCGCTTTGACACGATCTGGTCCAACCCGCCGATCCGGATCGGTAAGGAGGAACTCCACTCGCTGCTGAAGCTGTGGATTCCGAGGCTGGCGCCTGGCGGCTCAGCATGGCTGGTGGTGCAAAAGAACCTCGGCTCCGATTCCCTTCAGCGCTGGCTGTCCCAGGAGCTGGACGCCTCGTTCACCGTCACCCGGGAAGCCACGGCCAAATCCTTCAGGATCCTGCGGGTCAGGAAAGCGTCCCGCTAGCCACAATCACGGCCGGGCCGCTGAGTTCGACGTGCTCGTGCCCACCGGCTCCGGCAAAGAATTTAACGCCGACGACGCCGCCTGGCACCTTGACGTTCCAGGCGTCTGGTGCGCCGGCCCCGGCCCAATGCCGGATTGCCACGGCAGCGGCGCAGGCGCCTGTGCCGCAGGATTGCGTTTCGCCGACACCGCGTTCGTGGACCCTCATGGTGATGGTGCCTACGCCGTCGTGCACCAGCGGCTCCGCGGGGACCACGAATTCGACGTTGGTTCCGTTGACGGGTGTTGGATCGACATGCGGCGCGGTGTAGAGCCGGGTGGCTTCCAGCTCGGAAAGCTCGGCGAGGGCCACTACGGTGTGCGGGTTGCCCATGCTGACGGAGATGGCGGGGCGGGGTACTTCCAGGCCATCGGCCGTGACCAGGGAGTCCATGGCTTTGGCGGTGGCCGCGCCGGGGAAGATGAACTGCCAGGGGCCCATGTCGACGGCGTAGTCCTCGCCCGTGCGGACGACGGTCTTGACCCCGCCGCGGGTTCCGATGGTCAGGGCCCCGCCGTCGGGCAGGTCAACCAGGCCCTCGGCCCGGAGGAAGTGGACGAACACACGGACGCCGTTGCCGCACATCTCAGACAGGGAGCCGTCTCCGTTGCGGTAGTCCATGAACCATTCCGCGTCCGGTGTTCCTTCGAGCAGTTCCCGGCCCTCGGGCAGGTATCGCGATGGCACGGCGCGGATGAGTCCGTCGCCGCCTATGCCGCGGTGCCTGTCGCACAGCGCGGCCACCTGGTCTGCGGCAATAGTGTGGACACCGTCAGGGTCAGCGACCAAGACAAAATCGTTTCCTGTACCGTGCCCTTTAGAGAAGCGGAGTCCGCCCAAGGCGGCGAAGGTTGGCTCGAGAGTCACAGCAGGGGTAGCGTCCATGCTCCAAGGCTACCGGCCAAAGGCAGGGCCACAGAAACCCGCCCCCGGCCAGGGAGCTGCGTGGGTTCAGGTGCAGAGCGCCGCCGCGCGGGTTTCAAGTTCGGGATCCTGCCAGTCCAGCCAGCTGATCCGGGGATCGGCGCGGAACCAGGTCAGCTGCCGCCTGGCAAACTGCCGGGTCGCCACGATGGTCTCCTCGACGGCTTCCTCGACGGTGGCGCCGCCGTCGAGGACTTTGAGGAACTGGGAGTAGCCCAAAGCCCGCGGGGCCGTCTTGCCGCGGCGCAGGCCTGCCGCGTCCAGTCGGCGGACCTCTTCCAGCAGCCCCTTGTCCACCATGCTATGAACGCGCTGCGCCAGCCGTTCGCGCAGCTGATCCCGGTCTACGGCCAGTCCGATCTGGAGGGCGGGCTGGAAATACTCCCGCCGGGGCATGAAAGAACTGAAGGGCCGCCCAGTGAGCTGGTGGACTTCCAGCGCCCTGATGATACGCCGGGCATCTGAGACACGGTCGGCCGAAATGGGGTCGACGACACGGAGCCGGGCAAGGAGCGGCCGCGAACCTTCGGCCGCAAAGTCCGCTTCCAGCTGGCCGCGTACGTCAGGGTCGGTTCCCGGGAACTCCAGGACGTCCAGCGCCGCACGGACATAGAGTCCGGAACCGCCGGCCAGGATGGCACGCTTACCACGTTGGTGGATGTCCGCGATGATGGCGCGGGCCTGCCGCTGGAAGTCCGAGACGCTCGCTTCCTCGGTGACGTCCAGGGTGTCGAGCAGGTGGTGGGGAACTCCCCTGCGTTCGGCGGTGGTGATTTTCGCCGTGCCAATGTCCATACCGCGGTAGAACTGCATGGCGTCGGCGTTGACCACCTCGCCGTCCAGGGCCAGGGCCAGGTTGACAGCGAGGTCGGACTTACCGGACCCGGTGGGGCCAACAACGGCAATGACCGGTGGGTGTGCCACCGGTCAGGCGCTGCGGACCGGCAGGGACGGCATGCCAAGCGAAACCCCGGTGCGGCCGGCTCCGGTCTTTGCCGAGCCCGGTGCCGGTGCGCCGCAGGAGTCGGCCTGCGACCTGTCCCAGGCGTCGCCAGCTCGTGAACGCCGAAGGCTGTAGTCCTCCACAGTGGGGTCGGCCACGAGGTGGAAAGCTGCGGCTTCGGTAATGGTAACAGTCACGAGGTCACCGGGGCGGGGCGACGGCGCCCCGACCGGGACTGAGAAATGCACCAGCCGCTGGTCCTGGGAGCGACCGGAGAGCCGGTGGGTTTCCCCGGCTTTGCGTCCGGACTGTGCGGTGACCATGACTTCCACCCTGCGGCCCAGCTGTTTGGCGTTTTCCTCCGCCGCGATTCTGTCCTGCAGGGCGGTAAGGCGCTCGAATCGTTCCTGGACGATGGCTTTGGGCAGCTGGTCCGGAAGGTCGGCCGCCGGGGTGCCCGGGCGCTTGGAGTACTGGAACGTAAAGGCAGTGGCAAAGCGGGATTTCTCCACGACATCCAGGGTGGCCTGGAAGTCCTCCTCGGATTCGCCGGGGAAGCCCACGATGATGTCAGTGGAAATGGCGGCGTGCGGGATTTTCTCTCGGACCTTGTCCAGGATGCCGAGGAATTTGGTGGACCGGTAGGACCGCTTCATGTCGCGCAGGACTTTATCCGAGCCGGACTGCAGCGGCATGTGCAGCTGTGGCATGACGTTGGGCGTTTCGGCCATGGCGTCGATGACGTCGTCGGTAAAAGCCGCCGGATGGGGGCTCGTAAACCGCACCCGTTCCAGGCCTTCGATCTCTCCGCAGGCACGCAGGAGTTTAGAAAAGGCCTGCCGGTCGCCGAACTCAACGCCGTAGGAGTTCACATTCTGGCCGAGCAGGGTGACTTCAATGGCGCCGTCATCCACGAGGGCCTGGATTTCGGCCAGGATGTCGCCCGGGCGGCGGTCCTTCTCCTTGCCGCGCAGGGCTGGAACGATGCAGAAGGTACACGTGTTGTTGCAGCCGACTGAGATGGATACCCAGCCGGAGTACACCGAGTCCCTCTTGGTGGGCAAAGTGGAGGGGAACACGTCAAGGGATTCGAGAATCTCCAGCTGCGCTTCGTTGTTGTGGCGCGCGCGGTCAAGAAGGGCGGGCAGAGCGCCCACGTTGTGGGTTCCGAAGACGGCGTCCACCCACGGTGCCTTCTTGAGGATCGTTTCGCGGTCCTTCTGGGCCAGGCATCCGCCGACGGCGATCTGCATGCCGGGGTTGGCCGCCTTCACCGGAGCCAGCATGCCGAGGTTGCCGTACAGCTTGTTGTCGGCGTTCTCCCGGACCGCGCACGTGTTGAAGACCACCACGTCGGCGTGGTCACCGTCTGCCGGCACGTAGCCGGCGTCCTCGAGCATGCCCGCCATCCGTTCGGAGTCGTGCACGTTCATCTGGCAGCCGAAGGTGCGCACCTGATAGGTACGCGGCTGCACGGCAGGGTCGGCTGACGGGACGGTACCGGATGCGGGGGAAGGAATGGTCAAACTCACCTGTTAAGGGTACCGGGTCGGCGGAAGAGCCGCTTCGCTGGCGAACCAACACAACCGATTACCCAAACCGGGGCGTCACGCGGACGGGCCTAGTCGTAGGGCAGACCATCCGGCGGACCGTCCTCACCCGCGTAGCCGGCGCGCGAGGCCAGCACTTCACCCACGATCCTGAATGCCTGCGATGGCTGGTATCCCTTGCGCGCAAGCATGGACGCGAGCCGCCGCGTGGTCTTATCCCGCTCTGACCGGTCCGACAGATCCGTGCCCGGACGGAGCTTCCGCTCCACAAGCACGCGGGCCGCGGCTTCCTCGTCCTCATCGGAGAGTTGTTCCAACGCTGCGGCGGCCGTATCAGAATCGATCCCCTTGTCGGCAAGCTCGCGGCGAAGAGCGCCCTTGGCCAGTTTCCGCGACTGGGCCCGGCTGCGCACCCACATGTCCGCAAACTCGGCGTCGTCGATGAGCCGCACTTCCTGGAATCGGTCCAGCACGGACTCGGCAACTTCCTCGGGGATGTTCCGCTCCGCCAGCTTTCGCGACAGCTGCAGCCGGCTCTTGGCCGAACTGGTCAGCTGGCGCAGCACTATCGCCCGCGCAACCGAGGCAGGATCCGGTTCCGGGTCTGATGCAACTGAGGAATCCGGGCTTGGCCCGTCCGATCCGAAGCCGGAGCGTCCGCCGCCCCGGCCCCTCCGGCGTCGACCTGGGCCGGTGCCAACGCCCGGGCCCTGCCCGTCCACGAAGTCCGGGGTACCCCTAGAAGCCGTCAACAGCCTTCAGCTTCGGCGTGTCCTTGGAATCCGCCTCGGCAGGCTTGACGCCAACCCCAAGCTTTTCCTTGATCAAGCGCTCAAGCTCGGCAGCGAGTTCCGGGTTGTCACGCAGGAACCGACGGGAGTTCTCCATACCTTGGCCCAGTTGGTCGCCGTCGTATGTAAACCATGAACCGGACTTCTTGATGATGCCGTGTTCCACACCCATGTCGATGATGCCTCCCTCGCGGGAGATGCCCTGGCCGTAGATGATGTCGAATTCGGCGATCTTGAAGGGCGGTGCCATTTTGTTCTTGACGATCTTGGCCTTGGTGCGGTTACCGACGGAATCGGCGCCTTCCTTGAGCGTCTGGATGCGGCGTACATCGATGCGGATGGAGGCGTAGAACTTCAAGGCCTTACCACCGGTGGTGGTCTCGGGGGAACCGAAGAAGACGCCGATCTTTTCGCGGAGCTGGTTGATGAAGATTGCTGTGGTTTTGGTCTGGCTCAGGCGGCCGGTGATCTTACGCAGCGCCTGGCTCATCAGGCGCGCCTGCAGGCCAACGTGGCTGTCGCCCATGTCTCCTTCGATTTCCGCCCGGGGCACCAGCGCCGCCACGGAGTCGATGACGATGACGTCAAGCGAGCCTGAGCCGATAAGCATGTCCATGATTTCCAGGGCCTGCTCGCCGGTATCCGGCTGTGAAACCAGAAGGGCGTCCGTGTCCACGCCCAGCTTGGCGGCGTACTCCGGGTCCAGGGCGTGCTCGGCGTCGATGAAGGCGGCAATACCGCCCTGGCGCTGGGCGTTGGCCACGGCGTGGAGCGCAACGGTGGTCTTACCTGAGGATTCCGGTCCGTAGATCTCCACAACGCGGCCACGGGGAAGCCCGCCAATTCCGAGGGCGACGTCCAGCGCGATGGATCCGGTGGGGATGACCTCGATGGGGGCGCGGACTTCGTCGCCCAGCCGCATAACCGAGCCCTTGCCGAACTGCTTGTCAATCTGTGCCAGCGCTGCGTCGAGCGCCTTTTGACGATCCGGGGCTGCCGCCATGGTTCACACCTCTAATGCTTTCTCATTGTGGAGTGGCCTCAGCGGCCGTTTCTTGGTCATCTCTGACGCTAATGGCACCCACAGACATTCTCGCCGGATGACATCGGCTATGTGGATAACCCACTACGAAAAGCATAGCTTTACCCGAACAGATATTCGAACAATCCGGCGGCGTGTCAGGTTGATGGCGGTCAGTCGCGGGCCGGCTTGATGTCCCGGCCCAGGCGGCGTTCCGGCGGGACGTCCTGGACGTCACACATCGCCAGCCAGACCTGCCGGGGACTCACTCCCGCGGCGAGTGCCTGGTCCGCGGTACGCCCGCCGACCCCGGCCAGGATCAGGGTACTGCTCAGGACCCGGGAGTAGCCGGAACCGAATTCGTCGTCCATCAGACGCCAGTAGTCACTGATTCGCACCAATAGAGTCTCTCATGGAGCGGGACCCTAGAATTGTTGCCATGAGCAACTCCCCTGACGTTTCCGCTCCTGCCAACCCTGCAGATAACACCGTTGACGCGGCGTTGAAGACTGTGGAGCACCAGATCAGCGTCTTTTGGCGAAGGGCACGGTCCGTCTCCCATCAGCTGTCCCGCCAGGTCCATCCCGACATGGAACCTGCCGCCTACGGGCTGCTGACGGTTATCCGGCGGGAAGGACCCATCCGGCTCACTGACCTTGCCCTGAGTATCGGCGTCGGGAAACCCTCGGTCAGCCGGCAGATCGCGTTCCTGGAGAGCATTGGCCTCATCTCCAAGGAGGCTGACCCCCTGGACGGCCGCGCGCAGGCGATCCGGCTGACGCCCAAGGGCGAAGAAAAAATGCACCAGGTCCAGGACGCCCGGCGTGAAGTCTTCCGCGAACGGCTGGGGGAATGGCCGCTTGAGGATCTGCAGGCACTGGCGAAATACATGGCCAAGCTCAACGCCACCTATGAGCGCGATGGCTTCCCCCAGGACGTGGCGCCCGCCAAAACGGAGCCCCAGCCACGAGACACCGAAAGCCTTTAAACACAGAAAGCCTCCGGCTGGTGCCGGAGGCGACTGTTATGGTTCAGGGTGCTTACCGTGCGCCGGAAAGCAGTCCCTTGGAAAGTTCGTTGGTGAGTTCGGCGTTCAGGTCGCGGTCAAGATCGCGGCCGTAGCGCTGCGAGAACTCCTGGGGAACGGTGTCCGGAACAGCCACGCCCTCTGCGACGGCAACGCGGTCGCTGACTTCACGGAGCATGCTGGACAGGGGTACGTCCAGAGCAGAGCAGATCGAGGACAGAAGCTCTGACGAAGCTTCCTTCTGGCCGCGCTCCACTTCACTGAGGTATCCCAGGGAAACACGGGCACTGTGCGAAACTTCGCGGAGAGTACGCCCCTGACGCTGGCGGACATCGCGCAGAACATCACCAATTTCGTGACGAAGTACAACCATCTTGCGCTCCTTCTGTTCGCTCTTGCCCTGATCGGCGAGGCCCACATCCTTCCAGCGGACAACGCCGTTTACGGATACGGGCTGCTTTACCATCTGTATCGCCTTGCTCCTTATAAGTCCGGTTCGCCGTGGAGCGAACCGTGGTGGTGTATTCATCCTAGGCGCCTCCGCTATCCGGAAGCGACACAATGTAATAACTAATGGGTACCAGGATTTGTTCCCGGCTACTTTACCCCCGGTAACTTCAGGAAGATAGGGCCGCGAGGAGGCGCTCCAGCGCAGCGCCGCAGGCTTGGCCCCGGATCTCCGCGCGGTTGCCGGAAAAGCCGTAGTCGAAGGACTCGGTGCCGTCCGCGGTCGCGATCCCGATGTACACCGTCCCCACCGCCTTTCCGTCGTGTTCGTCGGGGCCGGCTACACCCGTGGTGGCAACGCCGATGTCCGAGCCCAAAGCCGTGCGGACGCCGGCAGCCATGGCAGCGGCTACGTCCCCGTCCACGGACCCGGCGGACGCAAGCAGCTCTGGCGAGACACCCAGGACGTCCACCTTGACGGAGTTCTGGTAGGCCACCACTCCGCCCTGCAGCATTCCGGAGGCACCAGCGGTGTCTGCCAGGATGGCTGACACCATTCCGGCCGTCAGGGATTCTGCTGTAGCTACGGTCAGCCCCCGGCCCAGGGCATTCTTGACTGTTTCCCCTGCGAGGTGGTGAAGGTTTGTCATGCCTGCTCCTTGTCTACAATGGCGTGCCGGATCAAGAGCCGCCTACTGGCTGGCAGCGCGTTTGCCCTGCGAACGGAGCCGCAAAGCTTCAACTACATACTCGACGCCGGTCCAGACCGTGATCAGCACGGCCGCCATCATCACGGCGAAAGCCACCCAAGCCAGCCACGGGGCGAGGGCGGCCAGCGGCAGGAGGTACAGGAAAATCGCGGCGGTCTGAACCACCGTCTTGAGCTTGCCGCCGCGCGATGCCGGGATAACACCGTAGCGGATCACAAAGAAACGCAAGGCCGTGATGCCCCACTCACGGACAAGGATCACGATAGTGACCCACCACGGCAGTTCCCCAAGGACGGAAAGCATGACCAGCGCGGAGCCGATGAGCAGTTTATCGGCGATGGGATCGGCAATCTTGCCGAAGTCTGTGACGAGGCCGCGGCTCCTGGCGATGTCGCCGTCGAGCTTGTCAGTGTAGATCGCGACGGCGAACGCCAGCACTGCCGCCCAGCGCCACAGCCCCGACTCACTGCGCAGCCCGGGCGCATCGGCCACGAGGAACCAGATGAAGAACGGCACGAGCGCGATGCGCAGCATGGTCAGGATGTTGGGTAGATTCCAGATTCCTGAACTGCTGGAGCCGGCGGCGGTTGCTTCGGTGCTAGTCACCTTCCTAGGCTACCGCCCGGTGAGTGACCAGGCGTCTTCGGAACCGTCCTCGTCGTCGTTATACGAACTGGTGTCCGCCCCATCGAAGTATTCAACGTTCTGGCTGCGCTGGTCCAGGTCCTTGGCAACGAGGTCCTCGGCGTAGCCGCCCTGGGCAATGTTGGCGTTAGCGTTGTCGCTCAGGGCAGCAGTCTGGGAATCCGGGGCCGCGGGGGCATCCAGGCCCTTCATGGCGGCCAGGACAGCGGCCAGGTCATCCGGTTTCACCAGGACGTCGCGGGCCTTGGAGCCTTCTGACGGGCCAACCACTCCCCTGGACTCGAGCAGGTCCATGAGGCGCCCGGCTTTCGCGAAGCCGACCCGGAGCTTGCGCTGCAGCATGGAGGTAGAGCCAAACTGTGTGGTGACCACGAGCTCCGTGGCCTGCAGCAGGACCTCGAGGTCATCCCCGATGTCGTCGTCGATCTGCTTTTTCTGCGCCTCAGGAGCGACGTCGTCGCGATACACGGCCTTCAACTGGCCCTTGACGTGCTCAACAACCTTGTGGATCTCGGACTCTGTTACCCACGCGCCTTGGACGCGCATGGCCTTGGAGGCACCCATGGGCAGGAAGAGGGCATCGCCCTGGCCGATGAGCTTCTCGGCGCCAGGCTGGTCCAGGACAACGCGGGAGTCGGTCACCGAGGACGTGGCGAAAGCCATCCGCGACGGGACGTTGGCCTTAATCAAACCGGTGACAACATCCACGGACGGACGCTGGGTGGCAAGGACCAGGTGGATGCCGGCGGCGCGGGCAAGCTGGGTGATGCGGACAATGGAATCTTCCACGTCACGCGGTGCCACCATCATGAGGTCGGCGAGTTCGTCCACGATCACCAGCAGGTACGGATAGGGGCGGATGACGCGCTTGGAGTCGACCGGCGGGTGGACCTTGCCGGCGCGGACTGCCTTGTTGAAGTCGTCGATGTGCTTGAAACCGTAGTTGGCGAGGTCGTCGTAGCGGGCATCCATCTCACGGACCACCCACTGCAGGGCTTCCGCCGCTTTCTTGGGGTTGGTGATGATGGGCGTGATGAGGTGCGGAACGCCTTCATAAGCCGTGAGCTCCACGCGCTTGGGGTCCACCATGACCATGCGGACCTCGTCCGGGGTGGCGCGCATGAGGATGGAGGTGATCATGGAGTTCACGAATGAGGACTTACCCGCACCAGTGGCACCTGCGACGAGCAGGTGGGGCATCTTGGCGAGGTTGGCCACGACGTAGCCGCCTTCAACATCCTTGCCCACGCCCATCACCATGGGGTGGTCCGTGCGGCGGGCGTTCTGGCTGCGGAGCACATCGCCGAGCGAGACGGTTTCGCGGTCCGTGTTGGGGATCTCGATGCCGATAGCTGACTTGCCCGGGATGGGGCTGAGGATCCGGACGTCCGAGCTGGCCACGGCGTAGGAGATGTTCTTCGAAAGCGCCGTGACGCGTTCCACCTTGGTGCCGGGCGACAACTCGATTTCGTACCTGGTGACCGTGGGCCCACGGCTGAAGCCTGTCACCTGCGCCTCGACGTTGAACTGGTTGAGGGTTTCAGTCAGGGACGCCACGATGGCATCGTTGGCCTCGGTGCGCTCCTTCGGAATGGAGCCGGGCGTCAGGACATCCGAGGATGGAAGCGTGTAGGTGACGTCGCCGGCCAGCGAGAGCTGTTCCGTCCGCTGCGGAATCGGTGTGGGCAACGGCGCCGGCGCGACCGGGTTGGCGGGCACCTTGACCGGGTTCAATGAGCCCGCGGCAACCATGCCGGGCGTCACCAGCGGAATTGCCTCAGTGGCGTTCTCCGCCGCCGAGGGCGCAGGTGATGCCGTTCCCAAGCCCTGGGCGGCCTTGATTTTTTCGACGGCGATTTCCGCCTGGGTGGGGCGGCGAACGCCGGGGGCCAGACGGGGCCCCGAGCCCGGCTTGGGGTCGTTGGCGGGGTCGTCGTCGTCAATGACGGCATGCTCGAACGCTTCGTCCCCCACGTAACCCTCAAGGCCGGCGTCGGGGTCCTCGTCTTTTCCAAACAGACGCCGCTTCTTCTTTTTGGGCGCCGCCGCAGCCGCCGTCTGCTCCAGGTAGCTGCGATCGTGGCCATCCCCGGCCTCGTCCGGATCCTGCAGGTCAATTCCCATCAGGTGCTCGTAGGCTGCCCGGAGGCGCCGCGGAATCGCACCGAACGGCGTGGCCGTAATGATAAGCAGCGAAACAAATGCCAGCAGCCCATAAAGGGCCACCGGAACGGCCGCGTGAATGGCAGCAAGCGGAGAAGCGGCCAGGAAACCCAGCATGCCACCGGCCTGGCGAAGCCCGTCGAAGCCGTCAGCAACAGTGGGCTGGCCGCCAACGATATGGGCCAGGCCGCAGCCAGCGAAAGTCATAATGAGGAAACCGATGCCCACCCGGTTGTTGCCCCGCCCGTCGGACGGCTGCCGGAAGAGACGGAACGCACAAACAAAAAGCATCAGGGGCAGCAGCAGGGACATCCAGCCGAACGTGCCGTTGACCACGCTGTAGACGGCGTCGGGGAACCACCCAGTGAGGCCCCACCAGGCAAAGGTGGCGATGAAGACGCCGAGCCCAAGGTTGAACAGTGCGGCGCCGTCCCGGCGGTCCTCTGCCGGCAGGTCGCTGACGTCGTGGCCGATCCTGCGGACGCCGCCTCCCACCAGGTGGCCAATGCCCAGCCACGCACCGCCCACCACGCGCACCGGCCACGGCTGGCGCTCTTCGACGGCAGGCAACTGGCGCGTGCGGGCAGTGCTGGAGGTCCGGCCGCTTTTTGACGCCGTGGAGCCGGCCCCGCGGCCAGTGCTGGTGCCGGATTTGGCACCGGCGGTGCCTCTGGCGGGGCCCTTGGGCGCGGAAGTAGTACGAGTGGCCATAGTTGCCACGCTACCCGAACCACGGCGGAATTCCGCGGATTTCCGGCCTGTTCCGGCCCTCATGTTGCCCAAAGGGAAAGGGCCCGGTTCCGAAGAACCGGGCCCTTCAGTTACCCCACTGGCGGCTCGAGGTTGTTACGCCTCAAGCACCACGGGGATGATCATGGGGCGACGGCGGAGCTTCCGGTTGACCCAGGTGCCCACCACCCTGCGGACAACCTGCTGCAGCTGGTGGCTGGTGTGGTCGGAGTGGTTCAGCACCGCCTCTTCCAACGCGGCGTTGATCTTGGGGATGATGTCGTCGAAGACAGAATCATCCTCGGCGACGCCACGGGCGTGGATTTCCGGTCCGGAGACCACCTTCCCCGTGGCACGGTTGATCACCGTGATGATGGAAATGAAGCCCTCGTCCCCCAGGACCCGGCGGTCCTTGAGGTCCGCATCGGTGATTTCGCCAACGCTGGAGCCGTCCACGTAGACAAAGCCCACTTCAACCTGGCCAACGACGTCGGCGCGGTGGTCCTTGAGGTCGATGACAGTTCCGTTGTCCGCCAGGATGACGCTGGCCGTGGGTACGCCGGATTCGATGGCGATTTTGCCGTTCGCGATCAGGTGGCGGGTCTCGCCGTGCACCGGCATGGCGTTGAGCGGTTCCAGGATGTTGTAGCAGTACAGCAGCTCCCCCGCGGCGGCGTGCCCCGATACGTGCACCTTGGCGTTGCCCTTGTGGATCACGTCTGCGCCCAGCTTGAGCAGGCCGTTGATGATCCGGAAGACCGCATTCTCGTTGCCGGGGATGAGGCTGGAGGCCAGGATGACGGTGTCGCCGTCGCCCACCACCACGCGGTGGTCGCCGTTGGCCATCCTGGACAGGGCAGCCATCGGCTCTCCCTGGGAACCCGTGGACATCAGGACCACGCGGTTATCGGGCAGGTTGTCGATGTTCTTGATGTCGACGATGAGGCCTTCAGGAACGTCCAGGTAGCCAAGCTTCGCCGCGATGGCCATGTTGCGCACCATCGACCGGCCCACAAAGGCAACTTTGCGGTTGTGCTTGGCCGCGGCATCCAAGACCTGCTGCACGCGGTGCACGTGCGAAGAGAATGAGGCAACGATAATGCGTTTGGTGGCCTGGCCGAAGAGCCGTTCCAGGGTGGGACCGATTTCCTTCTCGGCCGTGGTGAAGCCGGGAACGTCCGCATTGGTGGAGTCGGACATAAAGAGATCCACGCCTTCTTCGCCCAGCTTGGCAAAGTGGCGGAGGTCAGTGATGCGTCCGTCCAGCGGCAGCTGGTCCATCTTGAAGTCACCGGTGTGCAGGACTGTGCCTCCGGCCGTGCGGATGAAGACTGCCAGGGCATCCGGAATGGAGTGGTTGACCGCGACGAATTCGCATTCGAAGGGGCCGAACTTCTCCACCTGGCCCTCTTCAACCGTCAGGGTGTAAGGACGGATGCGGTGTTCCTGCAGCTTGGCCTCGATCAACGCGAGGGTCAGCTGGGAACCTACCAGGGGGATGTCGGCCCGCAAGCGCAGCAGGTACGGGACGGCCCCGATGTGGTCCTCGTGGCCGTGTGTCAGGACGACAGCGACAATGTCATTGATCCGATCCTCGATATACGAGAAATCGGGCAGGATCAGGTCGACGCCGGGCTGCGTTTCTTCAGGGAACAGGACACCGCAGTCCACCACGAGGAGCTTGCCGTCGATTTCGAACACGGCCATGTTCCGGCCGATCTCCCCGAGCCCGCCCAACGGAACGATCCGAAGGGTGCCTTGCGGCAGGGCGGGAGGGGTAACAAGGCCGGGAAGGGCGATTTGGGTCATAGTGCACTACTTTCCAGGCGGAAGGGTGCCGGTCTTAGCCTTAGGAAAAGACCAGCCCTCCTTCAGCCAAGTCCTCGCGGATGGTTTCGATCTCGGCTTCGTCCGGCTCCACGAGGGGCAAACGGACAATCGAGTTGGGCAGGACTCCCTGCCATTTAAGAATTTGTTTGGCCGCAACGGCTCCCTGGACGCGGGTCATCGTGGCCCGAATGACCGGGTGGAGCTCGAAGTTGATCTTCCGGGCCGTTGTGAGGTCGTTCGCGTTGACGGCGTCGATCAGTTCGCGGAATCGGCGGGTCGCGACGTGCGTGGTGACTCCGACGAGGCCGACGGCGCCCAAGGCCATCCAGGGAAGCGTCAGTCCGTCATCCCCGGAGTAGAAGTAAAGATCGGTTTCCGCCAGGACGCGCGTGGCTGCGGTGAAATCGGCTTTGGCATCCTTGACGGCGACGATGTTCGGGTGCTGCGCGAGGCGGATCATGGTCTCGGGCTCGATCGGAATGGACGAGCGGCCCGGAATGTCGTAGAGCATCACGGGCACATCGGTGGATGATGCGATGGCCTCGAAGTGTGCCCGGACGCCCGCCTGGCTCGGCTTGTTGTAGTAGGGCGTGACGAGCAGGAGCCCGTCCACGCCCAGCGCGGCCGCCTGCTGGGAAAGGTGCACTGAGTGCGCCGTATCATTCGTTCCGGTTCCGGCAATGATGGCGGCGCGATCGCCGACAGCCTCCTTGACAGCACGGAACATGCCGAGGTTTTCCTCATCTGTGAGGGTGGACGTCTCGCCAGTGGTTCCGGTGACCACCAGGCCGTCGCAGCCGTCATCCACGAGCTTGGTAGCCAACTCTGCCGCCTGCGCGTAGTCCACTGCGCCGTCCTTGGTGAACGGCGTGACCATGGCGGTCAGGAGGGTACCGAGGGCAGGAATGTTCGCGGAGGTGTGAGGCATGGAAAAAACGTTACCCTGTCTGCGGCTGGTTAGGACAATGGCGGAGACGTGATGAACGTCAAATAGCGCCCTGCGGTGTCACGTTGTTGCGGCCACCGGCTCACCGGAATTTCTGCAGCGCGCTCCGCTGAAGGGTTGCCGTGACCACTTCCGTGCCCCTTCCTGCCGCTTTCTTCATCCGCAGTCCGTCCGGGCCCCAGAAGCCGCTCAGGCCACAGGAGGGGCCCAGTGGGGTAGTTCCGCCAAGGTTGGCCAGGATGCCGAACATCCTGTTGTCCATGGCACGGGCGCCCAACTGCAGCTCAAGCCTGTGGTCTTCGTCCTGGGTGTAGGCGGCAGAGACGGCATATGCGTCCGCGCCGGCCTCGCCTGCCCCTGTGGAATGTTCCGGCACGGCGGCATCGAAGCAGATGGCCAGGCCGATCCTCCACCCGTCAAGGTCCAGGAGGCTGGCACCGCTGCCAGCGACGAAAATGTCCTTTTCCTGGCCGTGCAGGTGCGTCTTGAACGCGGCCTGGGCGGTGCCTTCCGGATGGATGGCCAGCGAAGCCAGCCTCGGGGTACCCCCGGGCTCCCTGTAGGCGCCTCCCACGACGGCGGTAATCCCAGTGCGGCGGCAGATTTCACGGAGATCCTCGAGCCGGTTGTCATCCTGGACCAGCCACGATTCCGGGGATTCCAGGAGGGCCAGGTTGTAGCCGGTCAGGGAAAGTTCCGGAAACACAGCCAAGCGGGCGCCGTGGGATTCCGCATCCTCGATCAGCCGGACGTGCTCCATAACGTTGGGCAGAACTCCGCCGTCGAGGGCCTGGTACTGGATGGCGGAAACAGTCAGGGCTAGTGTCACCACTTCATCCTAGGGAACAGGCCGGGACCGTGTCAGCGCAGGGCCGTGTCAGGACGAGGAAACTCCGCCCCGCTGGCGGCCCTGGTCCGCGGGCGGCATGTCCGGGCCGCAGTACCGCCCAACGGCAGCCTCCCGCAGGCCCTCCGCCCAGGTAGCGAGGCGCTGGGCAGCCCTGACGTAGTGGAAAAGTTCCGTGGGCGTCAGGGCGTCCAGATCCGTCTCCGCCAGTCGGCGCGCCAGCTCCGCTCCGGCCGGCTGCGCAGCCAGGGCAATGCCTTCCTGCTGCCACTGGACGTCCTCAGGCGATTCGCCGGCGACGAGCTGGCGGAACAGATAGTCCACAACGCCCGGGCTCATGGCCTTCATCAGACCTGCGGGCGCCACTGGGCCATCCAGGCTCCTGGTGGTCCGGTTCGATCCCTTCCCCGCCGGAATGGCCGACGGGGGCTGTGGCTGCGATGGGGTGTGCATGCCCACCATGCTATTCGAACATATATTCGAATACAAGGACTCGAGGTCAGTGTCCTGCCTGTTACAGCGCTGCCCTCAGGCGCGTGACTGCCTGGGCCCGGCAACGTGTGAGACGATCGGCTCATGACCTCCCGCGCCACGGCAAAACCATCCAGGGCGCCCCGAAGCTCATCGGCCACGGAACGGCTCCGCGGCATTGACGCGGCCCGGGGGCTGGCCCTCCTTGGCATGATGGCCACCCACCTGCTCCCCACATTCGAGTCCAATGCCGACCTCACGCCAACGTGGATCGGGCTGACATTTTCGGGCCGCGCAGCCGCCCTCTTCGCCGTGCTGGCGGGAATCGGCCTCGCCCTGTCAACGGGAAAGCAGGTACCGGCGGAGGGGGCCAGGCTGGGGGCGGCGCGCCGCGGGATTGCGCTGCGCGCGGCGGTGATTGCCGCCGTCGGACTGACGCTGGGCGGGCTGGAAGTGAACCTGGCTATCATCCTGGTCCACTACGCGCTGCTGTTCCTGTGCGTGCTTCCGTTCCTGGGCCTTCGGCCGAAGGCGCTGTGCGCCTGGGCGGCAGGATGGATCCTGGTTTCGCCGGTCCTTGCCTACCTGCTCCGGCCTTGGCTGCTGGCGTCCAACCCGCCCCTGCACCTTGGGCACAATCCCTCCTGGGAGGACCTGTCCACGCCAGGACCCTTGTTGGGCGATCTGTTCTTCACCGGTTACTACCCCGTCCTCCAGTGGATGTCCTATCTGTTGGTGGGCCTGCTGATCGGACGCCTTCCCCTGACCAAGGCCTTGGTGCCATGGCTGCTGCTCGCGGGCGGGACGTTGCTGGCCGTCCTCACCAAGTCCTTGGGTATTGCAGCGATGGAAAGCTGGGGAGGCAGGGCCGCCCTCGAGGACGTGCTGAATGCGCCCAACTATCCTTTGGACAGCGTGCTCCAGGTCAACCTCACCGGCGTGCCTCAGGAGGGCTCCTGGTGGTGGCTGGCTTCTGCTGCGCCCCACTCGGGCACCGCCCTTGATCTGGCGCACACGTCCGCAGTGGCGGCCGCTGTGGTGGGCGCCTGCCTGCTGCTGGGCAGGCTCGCGGACTGGCTGGACCTGGACCTGCTGCTGCCACTCCGGGGCGCGGGTGCCATGACGCTGACCCTGTATACCGTCCACGTCTGGGTGGTGGCGGGCTTCTACCTGAAGCCGCTCCCTGCTGGATGGACCGAAGACGGGATGTACTTCGCCCATGCTGCCACCGCCATTATTGTTGGCATGGTTTTTGTCCTGCTGAAGTGGCGGGGCCCCCTGGAATGGCTGGGCCATGGCGCCAACGGGCTTGGCCGCATGGAGCGGGACACCGGCCGCTGATTCTGCGCAGCGGCTATGCGGGAACCTTGCCGCGGAACAGCTTCACGGCGTCACGCATGGACGCCCGGGCACGCTTGCGGTCGCCCGCGGCGTCGTAAGCGCAGCTAAGCCGGAACCAGGAACGCCAGTCCTCAGGAGCTGCCTCAGCCTCTGCCCGGTACTTTTCGAACTCCGCGTCCGCCGCTGAACGGACAATGCGCCCGGCAGGGGTTCGCGGCAGTTCATCCACGGGGAGCCCGCCTTCGGCCTCCAAGACCTTCGCCATCTGTTCAGTGCGGGCACCGAAGAGCAGTTCACGGACCATGGCCCACCCGCCAATGATGGGCAGGACCAGGTACGCGGCGCCGATCGCCTTGGCGGCAGGGTTGCTGTCCAGCAACAGCAGGACGGACCGCTGGAACGACA
The DNA here is from genome assembly GCF_037203985.1 of Pseudarthrobacter sp. CCNWLW217. Taxonomy (NCBI): domain Bacteria; kingdom Bacillati; phylum Actinomycetota; class Actinomycetes; order Micrococcales; family Micrococcaceae; genus Pseudarthrobacter; species Pseudarthrobacter sp. CCNWLW217. The sequence continues at coordinate 131,652 of NZ_JBBCBT010000010.1, read as the reverse complement.
CCACCAGGTAGAACACCAACAGGAGCGTTATGGCACCCACCCAGATCTTGGTGCGGTTCTTCCGGAAGGCGGCCACCACGTCAGCCACGGTTCAGAGCCCCAGATCGAGGTAGCCGTCAAGGCCTACTGTGAGGCCCGGGCGGGAGGAAACATTGCGGACACCGAGCAGTACGCCAGGCATAAAAGAGGCGCGATCAAAGGAGTCGTGACGGAACGTCAGCTGCTCCCCCGGTCCGCCAAGGAGCACTTCCTGGTGGGCTACCAGCCCTCGGAGGCGGACGCTGTGGACGCGGACACCATCCACCTCGCAGCCCCTGGCACCGGCGAGTTCGCTGGTGGTGGCATCGGGGCTGGGCGGCACATCAGCAGCTTGTCGCTCGGCGGCAATGAGCTGGGCGGTGCGCACGGCGGTGCCCGACGGCGCGTCCACCTTGTCCGGGTGGTGCAGTTCGATGATTTCCACTGACTCGAAGTACTTGGAAGCCTTGGCCGCGAACGCGGAGGCCAGCACGGAGCCGAGTGCAAAGTTGGGGGCGATCAGCACACCGGTTTCCGGGTGCTCCGCGAGAAGTGTTTCCAGGGCGGCGAGACGGCCGGTGTCCCAGCCGGTGGTGCCCACTACGGCATGCATTCCGTGCTCGACGGCGAACCGGATGTTCGCTTCGGTGCTCTCCGGAACCGTCAGGTCCACCACGACTTCGGCACCCGATGCGGTCAGCTGCTCCAGGGAGTCGCGACGCCCGAGCGCTGCGACCAGCTCCAGGTCTGAGGCGGCTTCAACGGCCTTGACGGCCTCGGCGCCCATGCGTCCGTTGGCGCCCAGGACGGCGACGCGCCGGGGAGCGGAAAGTTGTTGGGTCATGCCATTAACCCTACCGTCGGGCCGGCCGCGGGATGGAACCGATGGCTGTGCGTTACCTCCCACTGTGGGCCGGCAGGCAGGAGCAACCGGTAGCTCAGCTGCCCGCGCCCACCCACTCAACCGTGCCGTCGGCGAAGAACTGTTCCTTCCAGATGGGCACCTGCTCCTTGATTCGGTCCACCAGTTCGGAGCAGACCGCAAAAGCCTGGCCCCGGTGCGCCGCCGAAACCGCGCACACCAGCGCGGGATCGCCGATTTCCAGCATGCCGATGCGGTGGGCAGCCCAGATCCGCACCGGCTGGGTGGAGGAGCCCTCGCCCGCGTGTTCGGCAACGAGCCGGGCGACGACGTCGGCCATCACCTGGTGGGCCGTGGGGTGGGCGCTGTAACTGAGCCGCTCGACTTGCTTGCCGCCGTCGTGGTTCCTCACCACGCCGCTGAAGCTGACCACTGCCCCGGCGGTATCCGATTCGACGGCCGCGATGGCCTGGTCCACGGAGATGGGCTCGGAGCTCAGGACTGCGTGGACTACCTCGAACATGGATTCAGTGCCCATGGCTGCCCTCCAACTGGTCGCAAAGGTGCCCGATCACGGGGTCCAGGACGGACAGTCCGTCCATGACGCCCTTGGGTGAACCGGGCAGGTTGACGATGAACGTGCCGCCGTGCGCGCCGGCATGGCCGCGACTGAGCGCTGCAAGCGGTGTTTTGGCCGCCCCTGCCCGCCGGATGGCCTCCATGATGCCCGGGATTTCCCGGTCCAGCAGGGGCAGCGTGACGTCGGGCGTGCGGTCGTCCGGGCTGAGCCCGGTGCCGCCGCTGGTAATCACGACGGCGGGACGCTGGGTGAGCAGCGCCCTGATCGCCGCGCCGACGGGCTCGCCGTCAGGCACCACCATGGCAGGGAACGCCTCGAAGCCGTGCTCGGTGAGCCAGTCGATGATGACCGGCCCGGTTTCGTCCTGGTAGATCCCGGCCGCGGCGCGTGTGGACGCGATGACCACGCCGGCTTTCCGGCCCTGGACGTCGCCATGCCGGTGCGGCTCCGGCAGGAAAGTACTTTCAGTGCTCACAGTTTCCAATCCCCGCTCTTGCCGCCGCTTTTCGCCAGCACCTTGATGTCCGTCAGTACAGCGTGCTTGTCCACGGCCTTGATCATGTCGTACACACTGAGGGCGGCAACGGAGGCCGCCGTGAGGGCCTCCATCTCCACGCCGGTGACTCCCCGGGTCTTGACCGTGGCCAGGATGGCGACCGAATCCGCCCCCAGCTCGAAATCCACGGTCACCTTGGACAGTGGCAGTGGATGGCACAGCGGGATGAGGTCGGGGGTCTTTTTGGCAGCCATGATGCCGGCGACGCGGGCCACCGCCAAGGCGTCCCCCTTGGGCAGTCCGCCCGATCCCAGCAGGCCCAGGACTTCTGCAGTGGTGTTGACGGTGGCCGTGGCGGTGGCTTCCCGGGTGGTTTCGGCTTTCTCCGACACGTCCACCATCTGCGCACTGCCGTCCTGGCGCAGATGCGTCAGCACAGGGGGGCTTTGTTCTGAATTCACAACATCCATACTTCCACCTCGTCACCCTCCACGAGAGCCGAGAGCCCAACAGGGACGTGCACCAAGGCGTTGGATCCTGCCAGTGCGTGCATCAGGTGGGAACTTTCGCCGCCTTCCAGCCGGACTGTGCCATCGTTGTGGAGGCTTCCGCGGCGGACCTGGTGCTTGTGGGCGGGTGAGGTGAGGCCGTGCGCCAGCCGGGCCCGGACAGATGTCCGGTGCGCGGGCGTTCCAAAGAGCTCGGACAAAACCGGCCGCAGGAACATTTCGAAAGACACCAGGCAGCTCACCGGATTCCCAGGAAACCCGAGGAAGGGCACGCCCTCGAACGTGCCAATCCCCTGCGGCCCTCCCGGCTGCATGGCGACGTGAACGAAGTCGGCGCCCTGCCCCTCAAGCACCTGGCGTACCACCTCGTAAGCCCCCATGCTCACGCCGCCCGTAGTGACGATCAGGTCCACCGAAGACGCTTGGCTGCCCAGCAGCGCCTGCAGTTCACCGGGGCTGTCCGTGGCAATCCGCGTGCGCACCACCGTCAGTCCTGCCTGGCGCATGGCGCTCTCCAGCAGGGTTCCATTGGAGTTGTAGATTTTGCCGGCTGGCAGCGGCTGGCCGGGTTCCACCACTTCATCGCCCGTGGTGACCAAAAGGACTGTCAACCCCTTGTGCACGGTCACTTCGTCGATACCCAGCCCTGCCAGGAGCCCCAGTTGGGCCGGTCCGAGGAAGGTCCCTGTAGCCAGCGCCTGCTCTCCCGCGGCGAGGTCGCTGCCGACGGACCGCACAAACGTTCCAGACGCCGTGGATGGCAGCCACACAGTGCTGTCCGTTTCCGGGTCCGGGAACCGGTCCGGTACTGCTTTCTCGACGGGGACGACGGCGTCCGCGCCGGCCGGGATCATGGCGCCGGTCATGATCGGGGCGGCCCAGCCCGGCTCCAATGGCGCCGGCATGGCACCGGCCGGGACCGGGGCAGCCACACGGAGCTCCGCGCCGCCGTCGGGCATTGCTGCACTGTTGACGGCAAAACCGTCCATTTGCGAGTTGGCGAACGGCGGCAGGCTGACCGGCGCCGTCACCTCGTGCGCCAGGCCCCTGCCCAGGGCATCCCGCAAGGCCACCCGTTCAGTGCGGCCCGCAGCTCGCAGCGGTGCCAGCAGCTCCACGACAGCCGTTCGGTGCTCCTCCACCGACCTGGCGCGGTGGTTGCCTGTGCGGTGCGAGCCGCCGGAGGGGACGCCGTCGTGGGCGGGCGCGTGGCCGTGCGGATGCGGGACACTGGGCATGTGACTGCTTTCGGTTGCGGCCAGTTACGGGTTCACGTCAACTCTAATGGTGTGGAAGCCGGTGGCTCCGTCGGGCGCAACGGCCCGGCGTTCCTCTGCCTGCGGTTCGCCATCCAGGTCGGTGGCGCGCACTTGGACCTCATACTGGCCGGGACTCAGTTCGATCCCGCACTTCCACTGATACCAGGTGTCCACCGAGATCCCGGGGGCAAGCTCGGCCTCCTGCCAGGCACCCCTGTTGACACGCACCTCCACCTTGCCGATCCCGGTGTGCTGGGCCCAAGCCACTCCGCCGAACACGACAGTGCCCATGGTGACCGCCCGGCCGCTGCGCGGCACGTCGATCCGGGACGACGTTTTGATGGGGCCGTGGTCCGACCAGCCACGGGTTGTCCAGTAGGCGACGTCGTCCGCGAACCTGGTGACCTTCAGTTCCGTGAGCCATTTGGTGGCTGATACGTAGCCGTAGAGCCCGGGGACCACGAGACGCACGGGAAACCCATGCTCCAGCGGCAGCGGCTCACCGTTCATTCCGATGGCCAGGATGGCGTCCCGGCTGTCAGTGAGGACGTCCAGGGGCGTGCTCGCCGTCCAGCCGTCGGTGCTCCTGGAGAGGACCATGTCCGCGTCCGGCCGCGGCCGGGCCAAGGCAAGGAGTTCGCGGACCGGCCAGCCCAGCCAGCGGGCATTGCCGATCAAATCGCCGCCCACCTCATTGGACACGCAGGCGATGGTCACGTGCCGTTCGATCAGGGGCTTGGCCAGCAGTTCGCCGAAGGTCAGTTCGACTTCCTCAGCCACGAGGCCGGTGACGCGCAGGACCCATTTCCCGGGATCAATCGCGGGCACGGCGAGGGCTGTGTCGATTCGGTAGAAGTCGATGTTGGGCGTCACCAACGGTTCCATGCCGTCAAGCCCTACCTCCGCGCCGGACGGAATGGGCGGCGCGGCCGATCCCGCGGCAGGGAGCCGAAGCTGCTGGCGGGCTTCGTTCACAAGGGTGGCCGCACCCCGCCACACCGTGGCGAGGGCTCCGCCCAGCGCGGTGACCGCCGCCCCGCCGGCCAGGAACTGCAGGAAGCTTCGCCGGGGCTGCCCTGCGACTTCGGCATTAGCCGGGTTGTCCAGCCACCTGTGCAGCCTGCCGGTCAAAACACGCAGCAGAATCACCGCTGCCAGCGCTACCAGCAACGGAACCGCGACGGCGGCAGGGGTCGCCTGCTGCCTGGTCAGCACAGCGGCCGCTCCGGCGAGCCCAAAGACAGCAATCACCAGCGCGCCGGCAAAACGCCTGCGGTATTCGATGACTCCCGCCAGGGCAGCCAACGCGGCGATGACAAGTGCCATCCCCACCAGCAACGCCACTTTGTCGGAAGTGCCGAACACCGCGATGGCCCAGTCCTTTACTGCGGGCGGCACGGCGTCAATCACGGCTCCACCGACCGCGGTCAGGGGAGATACAGCCGGGCTCACCAGGCCGGCGACCAGCTCTCCGAACACCACCCCGCCGCCCACCGCCACCACTCCGGAAGCCGCGGCCCAGCGGGCGCTCCGGTTGCCTGCACCGGCGGTTCCGGGCGTTGCCGGGGGTCGAGTGCCGCCGTCGGCCGTTCCCTCACTGCGCTCGGGTTTGTCCACAACTCCAGCATAGGTTCGCCCGCCCCCGGCGGCACTGGCCAGGCGCGAAGGCTTCGCTGATTTGCGGAGACTGGTATGTCAGTCGCGGTTCAATGCGTCACGGACGTCCTGCCCGGGCGAAAGTTGGCGTAGCCTGAATTCATGAGTGTTCAGCTTGGCATGCCGCAGCCACGGGACGCCGCAGGCGCCTCCCTGCCGCCCAGGCCTGCCGCGCGCCCTGCCGATGCCCCTGCGGGGCTGGTGGACCGCTACGGCCGCAGGGCAACGGACATGAGGCTGTCGCTGACGGACAAGTGCAACCTGAGGTGCACGTACTGCATGCCTGCCGAGGGCCTGGAGTGGCTGGCCAAGCAGGCGGTCATGTCAGCTGAGGAGATCGTTCGGATTGTCCGAATCGGCGTCGACAGGCTGGGGGTCAGGGAGCTTCGGCTGACCGGCGGCGAACCTCTTGTCCGGCATGACCTCGTGGATATAATCGCCGCGCTCCGGAACAACCACCCCGACTTGCCGATCTCCATGACAACCAACGGGGTGGGCCTGACCAAAAAGGCCGCCGCGCTGAAGGCGGCCGGGCTAACCCGCATCAATGTCTCCCTGGACTCGCTGCATGAGGAGACCTTCACCAAGCTGACCCGCAGGCCATTCCTTGACCAGGTACTGGCCGGGGTGGATGCTGCGTGGGCTGCCGGCCTGGGGCCGGTCAAACTCAACGCCGTACTCATGCGGGGCATCAACGACGCGGAGTCGCCGTCGTTGCTGGCATGGGCGCTGGACCGAGGTTACGAGTTGCGCTTCATCGAGCAGATGCCCCTGGACGCCGATCACGGCTGGACCCGGCGGAACATGATCACGGCCGCCGAGATCCGTTCGCTGCTTTCCGCGGACTACGTCCTGAGCCCGGACCCGCGTGCCCGCGACGGTGCCCCCGCGGAACGCTTTGAAGTACGACGCCGGGTGGCCGGGTCTGAGGACGCGCACGGGCCCGTGCTGGGCACCGTGGGAATCATCGCCTCCGTCACTGAGCCGTTCTGTTCTGATTGCCGCAGGACCCGGATCACCGCCGAAGGCAAGATCATGAGCTGCCTTTTCTCCAGGGAAGAGTTTGACCTCCTGGGGCTCCTGCGGGAGGGGGCCAGCGATGACGCCCTGGCCGAACGGTGGCAGGACGCCATGTGGGTCAAACCCAAGGCACACGGCATGGACCACGTGGGACTGGACGCCCCGGATTTCGTCCAGCCTGACCGCAGCATGAGCGCCATCGGAGGCTGAATTCTTGAACGTACGATACTTCGCTGCCGCGCGCGCCGCTGCAGGTGTGGAAGAGGAGCAATTCGAGCTGCCCGTTGGCGCCACGGTGGAGTCGCTGCTCGAGGCCGTGCTGGCTGTGCAGCGCCCCGAACCGCCGGCCGGCACTCCTCCTCTGCCGCGCATCCTTTCAAGGAGCAGCTTCCTGCTCAACGAGGTGGCTGTGCGGGACCGGGGTGTGGCACTTCAGCCAGGAGATGTGGTGGACGTCCTCCCGCCGTTCGCCGGGGGCTAGGCACCTTCTGTTTCCGCTCGCGCGAACGCATACTTGCTGGCTTCGCGGGCGCGGCCAAAGCCCGCTGCGAATGTGGTCTTGGACGGGGCCGGGAGGTTATCCACATAGCGTGGTTGATGTGCTGTTTTTGTTGGCGGGTCGCTGGATGATGGGGGTATGGAGAGGTCGACAGCGGACGGTGCCTTGGAGGCCCTTATGGCTTCTGCCGCTGCACTTGCCGTCGTTGTTCCGGGTCCGGAATCCGCTGGTGCCTGCGTTCGGGATCCGCTGCGGGCTCAGGCTGATGGCTGGCTGGACTCCCTTCAGGAGGCGTGCCGGCTGCAGGCTGCCACGGCTGCCTTTATCGTTCACGCCGTTGCCGGGTTCGCCGACGCAACCCGGGCGATGTCCCGTCCGGATGAGCAGCCGCACCAGCGCCTTGCCCTGGAGATGGGCATCGTCTCGGAACTCGCGTGTGTGATGACGGTGAGCGAACGCTCCGCGTCCTCCCTGTTGGCGCAGGCCCATGAATTGACCACTGCCCTGCCGTTGACGCTGGCTGCGCTGCAGAAGGGGTCGATGTCATGGCAGCACGCAAGGGCCATGGTCGACGAAGCGGCCAGCCTGGACCCCGCCGGGGCGGCTGCGTTGGAAGCCCACTTCCTGGACCCGGACGCACCGGACGCAGCCAAGAGGTGCCCTGCCGGTGACCTGGTCCCGTCCCGATTCCGGGCCGCGGCCCGGACCTGGCGGGAACGGCACCACCCGGTCGAGAAACGCCATGCCAAAGGCGTCCTGGACCGTCGGCTGGAGTACGCCCCGGACCGGGACGGCATGGCCTGGCTTTCGGCCTACCTGCCCGCGGACCAGGCGGCCGGGATCTGGAACGGCATCACCGCCACCGCCCGGGCCCTCCAGGGCCCGGCCGAGGACCGGACCCTGACCCAGCTCCGGGCCGACATCGCCGCCAAACTGCTCCTCAGCGCCGGCTTCACCCCCAGCAGCCCGGCACCTGGCAGCACCGACACTGCCCCCGGCAACAGCGCCGGCACCAGCAGTGTGAGCGTCAATGGTGGTGTGGCCCGCAGCACCACCGACGGCACCAGAACGAGCACCGGCTTCAGCGACGGAATTGCCACCAGCTCCAACGATGTCGTGGCTGGTGGCGTTCCGGCCGCCGACTCGGCCTCCGTCAGTGATGTCGCGGCTGGCCAAGTACCGTCGCCGGCTGCGCAGGTCCTGGTGACGGTGCCGATGTTCGCGCTGATGGGGCTGACGGACGAACCTGCCGATCTTGACGGGTACGGGCCGATCCCGGCGTCCATGGCCCGGAAGCTGGTCGCTGACGGGTCGTCCTCATTCCGCCGAATACTGGTTGACCCCAGTGATGGGGCGCCGCTGGAGATCGGACGGAACAGCTACCGCATCCCGCCGGCGATGCGGCAATGGCTAAGACTTAGGGACCGGCAGTGTTCGTTTCCCGGCTGCAACAACCAGTCCTTGGACAACGAAGCGGACCACAATCTGGCTCGGGCTCACGGCGGGACCACCGGCGTATCCAACGTCGGGCAACTTTGCCGCAAACACCATCGGCTCAAGCACACCACAACCTGGGCCCCCACCGGCCTGCAAGGACAAACCACCCGGCTGGACATCACCCACGGGCAGGCACTACCCGAGCGAACACCACGACTGGGAACCACCCCAACTGCCTGCTGCGGTGCAGGATGCGTTGCACGCCCTGGACCGCACACCTGCCCGGAACAGGAACCGTGTCCTGGATCCGGACAGCGAGCCGGCCCCGGATCCGCACCCGGCTATGGCCAGTGTTCGGGGCCCGGACTGGTAACAACCCTGGACTCGTGCCGCAGGGACTCATCCGCCCGGTGCAGCAGCGTCATCGCCCGGTGCCGCATGATTGAAATATGCAGGCTGGGAGCCGCTCTTGGGGCGCCGAGCGTACGTTCGCGCCGTGAGTTGCGCCAGTGCCGTGAGTTGCGCCAGTGCCGTGAGCCGCGCTATTCAGGCCCGGCGGCACTCCGAAGTCATAAAAGGCACGAAATGGGGTGCGTCCCCGAGGCGCAACTCTGCGGTGTGCGTGAGCACCCCGTTGTCCACCCGGAATGTATGGCGGGCGGTCCCCCGGTCACTATGGCGCTCCACGCGAAGGACCCCCTCAACCCACGTGCAGCGGACCGGAGCCCCCGGGGGCAGCCCCAGACTGTCCACGTAATACCAAAGAACGTCGTCGTGATCGGGGTCGACCGTGAAGACACCGTGTCCTTCAAAATGGGTGCCGTCCGCTTCCGTATGCCGGTAGCTCTGCACCACCGCGTAGCCACCGGCCGCCCGGGTGTAATTCACTTCCGCTTCGGCGGTGCGTTCGGGGCCCCACGCGGACGCCGCAAGCCGCGTGGTTCCGCGCCAGTGTCCCAGGAAGTCCTCGAGTACAGCGTGCACGGTGCCAGTCTGCGGCCGGTTCATAGCTCCATTATGTCGGGGCGCAGCAACATCCCGCTCAGAGCCCGAAAGTCTCGGTTTCTTCAAACGGGCCAACCACTGTCACCGTGCGGGGCGCTGCGGCGAGCTCCTTCGCAAGATCCTGGACTTCCTCGGCCGTAACGGACTTGATCAGCCGCAGGGTCTCATCGATGTCCTGGTACTCACCGGACACCAGTTCGGCGCGGCCCAGCCGGGACATGCGTGACCCGGTGTCCTCCAGGGCAAGGACAATCCCGCCACAGAGCTGGCCCACGGCCTTGCGGAGTTCGTCGTCGGAAATCCCGCCTTCGGCGAGCTTGTCCAGCTCGGCGCCGAGGAGATCCAGCACCTGGCGGACCTTCGATGGTGTGCATCCGGCATACATCCCGAAGTAGCCGGCGTCGGCGTAGGAGGAAGCGAAAGAGTAGGTGGAGTACACCAGGCCGCGCTTCTCGCGGATTTCCTGGAAGAGGCGTGAGGACATGCCGCCGCCCAGAACAGCGTTGAGTACGCTCATGACGTAGCGGCGGTCATCCGTGGCCACTATGGTGGGGCAGCCCATGATGATGTTTGCCTGTTCCACCGCACGCTTGACCACATGCAGGCCGGCAGTGCCGGTGATGTCCGCGCGCTCAGTGGAGCGCCGCTCCACGGGGGCTGCATCTGGCTCAAGCGACCAACCGGCAGCGTGGAGCGCCTCCACCACCAGGCCGCAGACGACGTCGTGCTCAAGGCCTCCAGCGGCGGTGATGACCAGCTCGTCCGGGCGGTAGTAGCGGCGGTAATGCTCCCAGACGGAGTCGCGGGCAACCGCCCGGATGGCTGCGGGGGTGCCGCCGATAGGGCGGCCCAGCGGATGCGTACCCAGCACGGCAGCCACAAAGTTTTCGTGTGCCACGTCCGTGGGGTCGTCGCTGTCCATGGCGATTTCTTCGAGGATGACGTCGCGTTCCTGCTCCATTTCGGCGGGATCCAGGACGGCGCCGGTGATCATGTCGGCAATGACGTCAATGGCCATAGGCAGATCGGAGTCCAGCACGCGTGCGAAGTAGCAGGTGCTCTCCTTGGCGGTGGCGGCGTTGGATTCCCCGCCCACCTCGTCGAATGCCGAGGCGATTTCCAGGGCCGTGCGCCGCTTGGTTCCTTTGAACAGCAGGTGTTCGAGGAAGTGCGTTGAACCGTGCTGTCCCGGGGCCTCGTCGCGCGACCCGACACCCACCCAGAAACCGATCGTTGCCGAGCGCTGGCCCGGCATCGCCTCGGTGAGCACCCGAACGCCGCCGGGGAGCACCGAACGCCTGACGACGGAGCCGCCGTCGGTTCCGTGGACGAAGGTGTCACCGGGCTGGTTCTGCTCAAGCGGCAGGGGTACAACAGTCATTGAAGCCTTTCGGGAGCGGCAGCCGGATCTGGCTGCCATCGTAACAGCGGCGGGGCCGGTGGATCATCCACCGGCCCCGCCGATTCATGCTGTGTGGTGCAGGAGCCGATTACTCGGAGTCTGCAGAGCCCTCTGCCCCGGCGGAAGCGTGAACGCGCTCGGGCTCGCCGGCGCCTTCCTCTTCAGCCACAACGGGTGAGAGCGACAGCTTTCCGCGGTCGTCGATCTTGGTGATTTCCACCTGGATCTTCTGGCCCACGGACACAACGTCATCAACGTTGTCCACGCGCTTGCCGCTGGCCAGCTTGCGCAGCTCGGAGATGTGCAGCAGGCCGTCCTTGCCCGGAGTCAGGGAAATGAAGGCACCGAAGGTGGTGGTCTTGACGACCGTACCCAGGTAACGCTCGCCGATTTCCGGGACCTGCGGGTTTGCAATGGCGTTGATGGCGGAGCGTGCTGCGTCAGCAGACGGACCGTTCGTGGCGCCAATGTAGACCGTGCCGTCGTCCTCGATGGAGATGTCGGCGCCAGTGTCTTCCTGGATCTGGTTGATCATCTTGCCCTTGGGCCCAATGACCTCGCCGATCTTGTCAACCGGGATCTTGACCGCGATGACGCGCGGCGCGAACTCGGAGAGTTCATCCGGGGTGTCGATCGCGGAGTTGATGACATCCAGGATGTGCAGGCGGGCTTCGCGGGCCTGCTTCAGTGCTGCTGCCAGCACGGAGGCGGGGATGCCGTCGAGCTTGGTGTCCAGCTGGATGGCCGTGACGAACTCGGAAGTACCGGCAACCTTGAAGTCCATGTCGCCGAAAGCATCTTCGGCACCCAGGATGTCCGTGAGGGCTGCGTAGCGGGTCTGGCCGTCAACCTGGTCGGAGACCAGGCCCATGGCGATACCTGCAACTGCTGCCTTCAGCGGCACACCTGCGTTGAGCATGGACAGCGTGGAGGCGCAGACCGAACCCATCGACGTCGAACCGTTGGAGCTGAGGGCCTCCGACACCTGGCGGATGGCGTACGGGAATTCCTCGCGGGACGGAAGCACCGGCACGAGTGCGCGCTCTGCCAAGGCACCGTGGCCGATTTCGCGGCGCTTGGGCGAGCCCACGCGGCCGGTCTCACCGGTGGAGTACGGCGGGAAGTTGTAGTTGTGCATGTAGCGCTTGCGCGTTACGGGAGACAGCGAGTCGATCTGCTGTTCCATCTTCAGCATGTTCAGCGTGGTGACACCCATAATCTGGGTCTCGCCGCGCTCGAAGATGGCCGAACCGTGAACGCGGGGCAGAACCTCGACCTCGGCGGTGAGCTGGCGGATGTCCGTCAGGCCACGGCCGTCGATGCGGATCTGGTCCTTGAGGATGCGCTGGCGCACAACGTGCTTGGTGACCGAGCGGAACGCTGCGGACAGCTCCTTCTCGCGGCCTTCGAACTGGCCGGCCAGGGAAGAGGTGACCTCGTCCTTCAGTGCGTCCGAAGCGGTGTCGCGCTCCTGCTTGTCAGCGATCTGGAAGACAGCGGCGAGCTTCTCGGCGGCAGCAGCCTCAACAGCGGCGTAGACGTCGTCCTCGTAGTCGAGGAAGACCGGGAACTCGACGGTCGGCTTGGCAGCACGGGCGGCGAGGTCGGCCTGGGCGTCGCACAGTGCCTTGATGAACGGCTTGGCAGCCTCGAGGCCTTCGGAGACAACCTCTTCGGTGGGAGCGGTGGCGCCCTGTTCCTTGATGAGGTTCCAGGAGTTATCCGTGGCCTCGGCTTCGACCATCATGATGGCGACGTCGTCACCGGCGATACGGCCGGCCACAACCATGTTGAACACAGAGTTCTCAAGCTGGGAGTGCTTCGGGAAAGCAACCCACTGCGAGCCGTTCTCATCAGCAACGAGGGCAACGCGGACGCCGCCGATCGGGCCGGAGAAAGGCAGGCCGGAGAGCTGGGTGGACATGGAGGAAGCGTTGATGGCCACAACGTCGTAAAGTTCGTCCGGGTTGATCGCCAGGACGGTGACCACGATCTGGACCTCGTTGCGCAGGCCCTTGATGAAGGCGGGGCGCAGCGGCCGGTCCATCAGGCGGCAGGCCAGGATGGCTTCGGTGGACGGGCGGCCTTCGCGGCGGAAGAACGAGCCCGGGATGCGGCCGGCAGCGTACATGCGCTCTTCGACGTCGACCGTCAGGGGGAAGAAGTCGAAGCCTTCGCGCGGGTGCTTGCCGGCAGTGGTTGCGGACAGCAGCGCGGTGTCTTCGTCGATGTACACCATGGCTGCGCCGGCTGCCTGCTTGGCAAGGCGGCCGGTTTCAAAGCGGATTACACGCTTGCCAAAGCGGCCATTGTCAATGACTGCTTCTGAGAACTGGATTTCGGGACCCTCCAAGAGAGTCACCTCCGTTTCTTGATTTGAACGGAAGTCCAGCCGCATCAACCCAGCCCAGCATCTGTCTACTGGCCTGCACTGCACCCGGTCATCGATCGAGACCCACGGGCCGGGCTTCAGTCAACGAAGCTTCCCGGGGATCACTACCGAGGACCGCGAATGCGTGATGCGGTTGATCCTCCTGTTTAGTTTTTCTACTGAAGAAGGCGGCCCGTTCCGGCAAAGGAAAGGGCCGCCCCTAAATCAGACTAGCGGCGCAGGCCGAGACGCTCGATGAGCGCGCGGTAGCGGGCGATGTCAGTCTTCTTGAGGTAGGTGAGCATGCGCTTGCGACGACCAACCATGGCCAGCAGACCGCGCTGGGTGTGGAAGTCGTGCTTGTGCTCCTTCATGTGCTCAGTGAGATCCTTGATCCGCTGAGTCAGGACTGCAACCTGGACCTCCGGTGAACCGGTGTCGCCTTCGCCGGTTGCGTATTCCTTGATGATGGACTGCTTTACAGCGGCGTCAAGTGCCACAATAACTCCTAGAGATGTGCCGTGAGGCCCGAATCAGTAATTCACTGCCGGGTGTGCCAGCGCGGGAATCCCTGGGAAATTCCCGGAGTCCCTGCACATAACAAGAACCAGCCGCCACGGACTGCAGCCGGATCCAACGTTTAGTTTACCGGCATGCCGCGCGGGTTGTCGAAACCGCGGCCTTCCAGCCGTTCCCGGATGGCGGCCACGCCGCGGTGGACTTCCTCGAAGGACGTGCTCAGCGGCGACAAACCGATCCGGATTCCTTGGGGTGCGCGGAAGTCAGGGATGACGTCCTGCTCCCACAGTTCAGCCGTCACGTCGCGGAACGCCGGATGGTCCACCGTGATGTGGCTCCCCCGCTGCTGCGGGTCGCGCGGTGATGTCAATCTGACGCCAAGGGGTTCCAGCCATGCTTCGAACAGTTCCACGGCAAAGCCGGTGAGCTTGAGCGACTTTTCCCGAATTGCCGCCATGCCGGCTTCTTCGATGAGGTCCAAGGTGCCGCGCATCGCGAGCATCCCAAAAATGGCCGGTGTGCCGCTGAGGAAACTCCGGATCCCGGGCGCGGGCTCGTAGCCGGCGGCCATCTCAAACGAGTCCTTGCGGCCCATCCAGCCCCAGACCGGCTGCTGAAGCCCCGACAGGTGCCGGCTGTTGACGTACGCGAAGGCCGGTGAACCCGGGCCGCCGTTGAGGTACTTGTACGTGCACCCGGCCGCGAAATCGACGCCGGCGCCGTCCAGGTCGATCTCCACCGAGCCTGCGGAATGGCAGAGATCCCAGACCACTACGGCACCGGCGTCATGGACGGCGGCAGTAATGGCTTCCAGGTCGGCAAGGAATCCTGAGCGGTAAGCCACGTGGCTCAAAAGTACGACGGCGGTGGCAGGGCCGGTTGCCTCCCTCACCTGTGCGACGCTCACCCCGGACGAGGGATCGGATTCGATCCACCGCAGGGTCAGCCCTTCCTCGCGGGCGATGCCCTCCACGAGGTAACGGTCAGTGGGGAAGTTATCGGTGTCCAGGACAATTTCGGTGCGCTCAGGGCTGCCCACTGCTGCCACGGCCGCGCGGATGAGCTTGTAGAGCACCACTGTTGTTGAGTCTGCGATGACAGTCTGGCCCGGGGCGGCGCCGAGGACGGCGCGGCCCAGTTGGTCGCCAATGGTGTGCGGGAGTTCAAGCCATTCCTCGTCCCAGCCACGGATCAGTCGTCCGCCCCAGCTGTCCCGGATGAAGTCACTGATGTCCTGCGGCGTGCGCTTGAGCGGGCGGCCCAGCGAGTTGCCGTCCAAGTAGGACAGTGGCGTGTCGGTGCCGATGAAGAGGTCCCGGTAGGGAGCCAACGGGTCCGCGGCATCCAGCTCTGCCGCCCGCCGGAGGAGGGCGCCGCCGTCGTGATCCTGCCTTGTTTCCTGGCCGTTCGAATTCCCGGCACCCATGCTCACTGGCCGATCTCCGTCCGGACGGCGAAGAGTTCGGGGAAGAAGGTCAGCTCAAGTGCTTTCTGCAGGAAAGCGGCGCCGCTGGAGCCTCCTGTTCCGGACTTCATGCCGATGGTTCGTTGCACGGTGCGGAGGTGCCGGAAACGCCATAGCTGGAAGTTGTCCTCAAGGTCCACAAGCTCCTCGCAGGCCTCGTAGGCTCCCCAGTTATCGGCAGCGTTTTCATAGATGTGCTTGAACAGCGGCACCAGTTCCGGGCAGAATTCGTGGGCGCGCGTGACGTCGCGCTCCAGGACGGAGAGGGGCACGTCGAAGCCCTGCCTTGCGAGGTAGGACAGGAATTCGTCGTAGATGCTGGGGGCAGTGAGCAACTCCTCCAGCATGGAGTGGGCTTCGGGATCGGATTCGAACACCGGCAGCATCTTGCGGTTCTTGTTGCCGAGGATAAATTCGACGGCCCGGTACTGGCTGGACTGGAAGCCTGATGAGTTGCCGAGGAAGCCGCGGAACTGGGAGTACTCCGTGGGCGTGAGCGTGGCCAGGACCGACCACTGTTCCGTGAGCGTCTTCTGGATGTGCTTGACCCTGGCGATTCCCTTCAGCGCGGAGCCGAGGTCGTCGGCGCGGAGCCAGGCCGCGGCGCTGCGGAGTTCATGAAGAACCAGCTTTAGCCACAGCTCGGTGGTCTGGTGCTGGATGATAAACAGCAGTTCGTCGTGGTGTTCGGGTTTGCTGACGGGCTGTTGGGCGCTGAGGAGGGTGGGCAGCTGCAGGTACGAGGCGTAGCTCATGCGGGAACTGAAATCGCGGACAATGCCCTTGTCCAGTTTCCTGGTGTTCTTTTCAATGGTCACTTCGGCTGCCTTTCCTGGCGGGTGCTCCGATCAGCGGCGGACCAGGAGATCATGGGCCTGGACCACGTCCAGGCGCATCTGGTCCACCAGTGCCTCAGGCCCACGATAGGCCACCATCCCCCGGAGCCTGGCCACGAATTCCACCACTACTGTCTGGCCGTACAGATCGAAGTCCTCCACGGACTCGTCCGGACGGTCGATCACATGGGCTTCGACCTGGCGGCTGACGCCGTCAAATGTGGGGTTGGAACCAACTGAAATGGCCGCAGGCCAGCGGGTGCCGGCCTGGTCAACGAGCCACCCGGCGTAGATTCCGTCAGCAGGGATGAGTCCGGTTGCTTCATGGGCAAGGTTGGCCGTGGGGAACCCAAGCGCCCGTCCCCGGGCAGCACCGTGGACCACCTCGCCGCGCATCCGGTGCGGGCGGCCGAGCACGGCAGCGGCCGTGGCGACGTCGCCCTCCCGCAGTGCCTCACGCACCCAGGTGGAGGAGCAGCGGCGGTCCTTGCCGTCGTCGTCATGCAGGGGGTAGCCCTCCGAGCCGAACTCGCTGATGACCTGGACGTCGAAACCGAACTTCTCGCCAAGCTGCTTCATGGTGTCCAGGTCGCCGGAGTTGCCGCGGCCAAAACGGGCGTCGTGGCCGATCACCACGTGGCTGGCGTGGAGGCTGTCAACGAGTACCTGGCCCACGAACTCCTCGGCCGTAAGGGCCGCCAGGTTCAGGGAGTATTTCATCACCAGGATGGCGTCCAGGCCCAGTTCCCCCAGGGCTTCGAGTTTGTCGTGCAGGCCCATGATCATCTCGGGCGCCGACTCCGGACGGTGGATCACTGCGGGGTGGGGATCGAAGGTCACAGCCACGGCTTTGGTGCCGTTGCGGCGGGCGGACCGGATCAGCTGGGACAGCACCTGCTGGTGGCCGCGATGGACGCCGTCGAAGTTGCCGAAAGTGACAACGGATGGACCGAAGTCCGCCGGGACCTCGGACGGATCGTTCCAGATGTAGACCATCACCCTCGCCTTTTACTGCCTGCAACTGACATGTACGCGGCGCCTGACCGGCGCCGGAACTCTCTAAGATTACCCGGTATCACGGGCGCACCAGGACGGCGCCGCGGACGTGGCGGCCGGCCGGCCCGGGAGCGGAAAACGATCAGGCCGCTGCTTGGCGTTTGCCCGGGCGCCGCCTGTACAGCCAGGCCAGGCCAAGGATCGGCAGCACCAGCGGAATAAAGGCATACCCCCGGCCAAACAAAGACCAGACGGTTTCGTGCGGGAACTGCACCGGGTCAAACACGCTCAGTGCTCCCACTACCACCACGCCCACCAATTCCACCAGCACCGCAGCCAGCGAGACCTTGAACCAGGTACTTCCGGGCTTGGCCAGGGAGACGGTAGCCACCACGTACACGAGGGCGGCAAATGCTGAGAGCAGGTAGGCCAGCGGCGCCTCGGAGAATTTCGTCAGGATCTGGTAGCCGGCCCGGGCGGTGGCGGAGATGGCGAACACAGCATAGACGGCGATCAGGAGCCTGCCGGGGCCGGTGTTCCGCGTGTCCTTGGCAGATGGGTTTGCCTTGTCCGGCGTCGCTTCGGAGCGAGGTGATTTCACGTTGCGGGCTTCTTCCACTTCAGTACCAGATCTGGTTCATTCGGGCGGCCATAACCAGGGCGGTCACCCCGACGGCGGCCAGGACAAAGTTGCTCCAGCGGGTCCGTTCGAGGATGGACCAGTAGACGGCGGCGGGCGGCAGGAGCATGGCTGTAACCAGGTAGCCCCAGAACTCCCAGGCTTCGCCTGCGATTGGTTCGCCGGCCACCACCCTGACAATGGAGCCCACGAGGTAGACCACGAGGGACAGTTCGACGCCGGCAACGGACAGGATAGTGAGGTCGTTGGGGGCCTTCTTGAGGATTCCGGCCACCAGGCAGATGCCGCTGGAGAGGAGGCCGACAGCCAGGATGATATAGAAATATGCGTCCATGCCTAGGACTCCCGGGTGCCATTGCCGGGCGCGAAAACCAGCACAGGTTTGGCAAAGTTACCCGAATCCGCCAGGAGCGCCACAAGGCTGCCATCAGGGGCAAACGCTGCGGCTGGATGATCAGCGGTGGCGGCCTTGGGACTGCCTGCCTCGGCGCCAGCTGCGATCCGGCGGCCGAAGGAGATCTCCGTGGTTTCCTCGGCGGTGAGCTCCCTGTTGGGCATCAGAGCCCTGGCGGCCTCGGACATCTCCAGGACCTGGAGTTCCTCGGCCAACTGTTCCAACGTCCGTGCCTGCTCCAGCGAGTAGGGGCCAACGTGGGTGCGGCGGAGCGCCGTCAAGTGCCCGCCGACACCCAGCGCGTTTCCCAAGTCCCTGGCCAGCGCGCGGATGTAGGTGCCGGAAGAGCACTCCACGGTGACGTCGATGTCCACTACCGTGGAGTCCGCTTGCCCGGTGCCGGTTTCCCGGTGGATGCTGTGCACTTCGAAGCGGTGAATCGTAACGGGGCGGGCAGCGAGCTTGACCTCTTCGCCGGAGCGAACCCGGGCGTACGCCCGTTCGCCGTTAACCTTGATCGCACTGACGCTGCTGGGCACCTGCTGGATCAGCCCCGTAAGGGCCGCCACGCCGTCGTGAATGGCCTCATCCGTAA
Source organism: Pseudarthrobacter sp. CCNWLW217 (assembly GCF_037203985.1). Taxonomy (NCBI): domain Bacteria; kingdom Bacillati; phylum Actinomycetota; class Actinomycetes; order Micrococcales; family Micrococcaceae; genus Pseudarthrobacter; species Pseudarthrobacter sp. CCNWLW217. The sequence goes on along the minus strand of NZ_JBBCBT010000010.1, from coordinate 113,093 downwards.
CCGCGGCAGCGCTGGTGGAGGCAACGACGTCGCCCTCGGCATCGTCGGTGACGGTTGACTGGCCCAGCCGGATGGTGGCGGTGTACGTCTTGGAGGTGCCCACGATGTAGGTGAGCAGTCGCGTGGCCTTGTTAATGCCCACCACCAGGACCCCCGTGGCCATGGGATCCAGCGTCCCTGCATGCCCTACTTTCCGGGTTCCGGCGATGCGCCGCATCCGACCAACCACATCATGGCTGGTCCATCCTTGCGGTTTGTCCACTATCACCAGTCCAGAAAGCACGCCTCCCAGTATATCGGCGCCGACGGCGGCCCCGGCCCACACCCCCCCAGGCCAGATCCGGGCCTGCCCGGATCCTGGCCACGGCTAGGATGGCAATCATGCCTGAGCTTGCCGCGCACGCGCGTGACGTACCCGTCAACCAGATCCGCGAAATCACAGAGGCCGCCTGGCGCAGTCCCGGTGCGATCGTCCTGAGTATCGGCGAGCCGGGCTTCGCACTCCCCCGCCACGTCCTTGAAGCCGGAATGGCATGCCTGGACAGGGACGAAACCAACTACACACCCAACGCCGGCATCCCGGCACTCCGCGAAGCGTTTGCTGCCAGGTTTAGCGCCGGCGTCAGCCATGGCATCGGCGCCGAGCGGGTGTACGTAGTGGCCGGCGCGCAGCAGGGCCTGCACCTTGCCATGAGCCTGCTGCTCTCCCCTGGCGATGAGATCCTGATCCCCAACCCGGGCTACCCAACGTTCGCCATGACCAGCCGGCTCCTCAGCGCCGTCCCGGTGGGGTATCCGCTGTATCCCGAGGAGGACTTCCAGCCCCGGATCCAGGACATCGAGGCCCTCATCACGGACCGGACGCGCGTGCTCGTGCTGAACTCGCCCTCCAATCCCTTGGGCGCAGTCCTCGGCGAGGAACTAACGCGGCAACTCGTGGAACTCGCCCGCCGGCACGACCTCTGGATCATTTCCGATGAATGCTACGAGGCTTTCACCTACGATGTTCCCCACGTCAGCCCGGCGCGGTTCGACAGCGACGAGCCCGGTGAGGCGCGCGTCTTCACGTCCCTGACGCTGTCCAAGACGTACGGCCTGACCGGCCTCCGGATCGGTGCCCTGGTCTGCCCGCCCGGGCTGGAGCAGAAGATGAACAACGTGATGGAGGCGATTGTCTCCTGCGTTGCGTCGCCCTCGCAGTATGCGGCGCTCGCGGCCCTCACCGGACCGCAGGACTACGTCCGGGACACCCACGCCCACTACCGGGCCAACCGGGATGCGGCTTCGGCCATCCTCGACGCCAAGGGGATTCCGTACTTGAGCGCGCAAGGGGCCTTCTATCTCTGGGCCGACGTTTCCCACGTGAGCGAGGGCGACGTCCGGGGTTGGGTCCGCCGGTTCCTCGCCGGCTCGGGGGTGGCGCTTGCGCCGGGAACGGCCTTCGGCTCGATCGGCGAGGGTTGGGTGCGGATCGCGCTGTGCGGCGGTCTGGACGAGTTGGTGGAGGGCGTTGGCCGGTTGCCCGAGCGCACCTGAGTCAAGAAACCCTAACTGCGGCTGTCGGCCAACGCCCCATCCAGCCAGGAGCGAAGCGCCGCCGCAGGGGCCGCCCCCGCCTGCCGGGCTACCACTCTTCCGTCGACGATAACCATCAGCGTGGGGATGGCCTGCACGTCGAACCGACGGGAAAGCTGCGGGGAACGGTCAACGTCCACCTTAACGAGCTTGATCCGGCCGGCCCGTTCCACGGCAAGTTTGTCCAGGACCGGGCTCACCATCCGGCAAGGACCGCACCAGGCAGCCCAGAAATCGATGAGTGCGGGAACCGGGGACCGTTCTGCAATCAAGGCGAAGTTGTGATCGCCGGCGGTAACGATCCAGGGCAGGTCCAACCGGCAACTGCCGCAGCGTGGACGGCCGCCAGCGTCGGCGGGAACCCTGTTGGTCTTCCCGCAGTTGGGGCACTTGATGAGCGTTGGTTCCGCTGCGCTGGGCTCCACTGCGCATTCTGCCTTCCGGGGTCAGTAGTGTGTGCGGTGCCTATTGCGCCGCCACGCTTCAAACGGGGCGTCCGACGCCGACACAGCAGCCTGGGCGACCGGCAACAGTTCCGGCCGGGTGCCGCTGAAATAGTCATAGAACACGGCGTCGTCGAAGCCTGCTGCGGCGGCTCCGTGCCGGTCGGCGGCGAAGTAGACACGGTCGATGCGGGCCCAGAGGGCGGCCGCCAGGCACAACGGGCATGGCTCACAACTGGTGTAGAGAACAGCCCCGCGCAGGTCAAACTTCGCTGTGGCCGCCGCGGCCGTCCGGATCGCTACGACTTCCGCGTGTGCCGTGGGGTCGTTGTCCCGGGTGACGCGGTTGATGCCTTGATGGACGCGTCCGTCCACGGTCACCACCAGCGCACCGAAGGGACCACCGCCGTCGGCAACGTTCTTGACGGCCAGTTCAACGGCCCGTTCCAGGTATCGGGAAGCTTCATGGTTCTCGCTCGCCAGGGTCATAGCTAGATCCTAGCCCGGCAGACGCAGGAAGGCCCGGACTGCAGTTGCAGTCCGGGCCTTCCTGTAAGCCACGCTGTGGTGCGTCAGAGGCCTACTTGTTGCCGTCTTCGTCGAGTTCTTCGTCGTCGGTGACGTCAAGGTCCTCTTCGTCGAAATCGTCCTCGTCGATCTCCACATCGGCAGGCACATCACGCTTGTAGGGATCGGCGTCGCCGGCGTGCTTGGCCTTCTCGGCGAGGGCGGCAACCTCGGCGTCGCGCTTCTTCGCGGCCCGGAGGAGTTCCTCGAGGTTGGAGGCAACCACGGGAATCTGGTCGGCCACGAATTCAAGGCTGGGAGTCAGCCGGACCGTTACGTTCCGGCCCACTTCCTGGCGAAGCACGCCTTTGGCCTTCTCAAGACCCTTGGCAGCATCAGCCTGGACAGCCTGGTCACCAAACACGGTGTAGTAGAGGGTGGCGTGCTGCAGGTCGTTGGTCACCCGGGCATCGGTAATAGTGATGCCTTCAAGCCGAGGATCCTTAACCTTCCGGCCCAGGGCCTCGGCAACAACAACCTTAATCCGCTGCGCCAACTTGGCAGCCCGTGCGGGATCAGCCATGAACAACTCCTAAAAATTTGGATGTACGACGGCGGCTTGGCGGCTGCGTCGCACGTTTAGTTTGGATGCCACGCGCCTCAGGCGAGCCTACGACGGACCCGCGTTGGGTTTTTCCGGCGGCCTGGGAGTGGCATCGGGCCTGTCGGAGCCGGGCGGCTGGCGATCGCAGATCGCCAGCCGTCCGGCGAAGGGGCGGGGCCGCCGGGAAAACCCAACGACCCCGACCCTGTGGAACTAAACCGACTTAGACGCGCGGCTTCTCGCGCATCTCGAAGGTCTCAATGATGTCGCCTTCGGTGATGTCGTTGAACGACCCAAGACCGATACCACACTCGAAGTCCGTACGGACCTCGGTGGCGTCGTCCTTGAAGCGCTTGAGCGTCTCAACGGTGAGGTTGTCACCGATGATCTTGCCGTCGCGGCTGATGCGCGCCTTGGTGTTGCGTCGGATGACGCCCGAGCGAACGATGGAACCTGCGATGTTGCCGAACTTGGAGGAACGGAACACTTCGCGGACCTCGGCGGTGCCCAGCTGGACCTCTTCGTACTCGGGCTTGAGCATGCCCTTGAGGGCCATCTCGATGTCATCGATTGCCGAGTAGATGACGGAGTAGAAGCGCATGTCCACGCCTTCGCGGTCTGCCAGTTCGGCAACTCGCTCGGCAGGCTTGACGTTGAAGCCGATGATGACGGCGCTGTCGACCGTCGCCAGGTTGACGTCGTTCTGCGTGATGGCACCAACGCCGCGGTGGATGACGCGCAGCTGCACGCCTTCGCCGACGTCGATCTTGAGCAGCGCGTCTTCGAGGGCTTCCACGGCACCGGACACGTCACCCTTGAGGATGAGGTTGAGGGTGTCGATCTTGCCGTCGGCCACGGCCTGGTCGAAGTCTTCCAGGCTGATGCGCTTGCGGCGCTTCGCCAGGGCGGCGTTGCGGTCGGCTGCTTCACGCTTCTCGGCGATCTGGCGGGCGGTGCGCTCGTCAGCGGTCACAAAGAAGGTGTCACCGGCGCGCGGCACGTTGGACAGACCCAGGACCTGCACGGGGCGGGACGGGCCGGCCTCGGTCAGGGCGCTGCCGTCGTCGTCGAACATGGCGCGGACGCGGCCGTGGGCCGTGCCTGCAACGATGGTGTCGCCGACGCGCAGTGAACCGGACTGCACCAGGACGGTGGCCACGGAACCGCGGCCCTTGTCCAGGTTGGCTTCGATCGCGATACCGCGTGCGTCCTTGTTCGGGTTGGCGCGCATGTCCAGGGCGGCGTCTGCGGTGAGCAGGACGGCCTCGAGCAGCTCGTCGATGTTGAGGTTCTGGCGGGCAGAGACCTCCACGAACATGGTGTCGCCACCGTATTCTTCGGGAACCAGGCCGTACTCGGTCAGCTGGCCGCGGACCTTGTCCGGGTTGGCGCCTTCCTTGTCGATCTTGTTCACGGCCACCACGATCGGCACATTCGCTGCCTGTGCGTGGTTGAGGGCTTCAACGGTCTGCGGCATTACGCCGTCGTCCGCTGCGACCACCAGGATGGCGATGTCAGTGACCTTGGCACCACGGGCACGCATGGCGGTGAACGCCTCGTGGCCCGGAGTATCAATGAAGGTGATCTTGCGATCGGTGCCTTCGTGGTTGTGCGTGACCTGGTAAGCACCGATGTGCTGCGTAATGCCACCGTGTTCGCCGGCCATGACGTCCGACTTGCGGATGGCATCGAGCAGGCGGGTCTTACCGTGGTCAACGTGGCCCATGACGGTGACAACCGGAGGACGTGCCTCGAGGTCTTCGTCGCCTTCGGCTTCCAGCTCTGCTTCGAAGTCGATGTCGAAGGTGGAGAGCAGCTCGCGCTCCTCATCCTCCGGCGACACAACCTGGAGCTTGTAGCCAAGCTCCTCGCCGAGCAGTGCGAAGGTTTCCTCATCCAGTGACTGGGTGGCCGTGGCCATTTCGCCCAGGTGGAAGAGAACGGTAACCAGCGCTGCGGGGTTTGCCTCGATCTTGTCGGCAAAGTCCGTGATGGACGAACCGCGGCGGAGCCGCACTACGGTGTTGCCATCGCCGCGGGGTACGCTCACGCCACCCAGCGACGGGGCACTCATCTGCTCAAGTTCCTGGCGCTTGGCACGCTTCGACTTGCGCTGCTTGCCACGGCCTGCGCCGCCCTTACCGAAAGCACCCTGGGTGCCACCGCGTCCGCGGCCACCCTTGCCAAAGCCGCCGCCGGCCGGAGCGCCGCCACCGGCACCGGGAGCACCGGTACCTGGAGCGCCACCTGGACGTCCCGGACCACGGCCACCGGCACCCGGACGGCCTGCACCAGCCGGTGCGGGACGCTCAGTGCGGTTAGGCATCATGCCCGGAGTAGGACGGTTTCCACCGGCACCACCGGGACGCGGTGCCCCGGGTCGCGGACCACCGGCACCTGCTGCGGGACGGGGACCGCCCGCACCGGCTGCTGGACGCGGACCACCGGGACGGGGGCCACCGGCACCGGCTGCCGGACGGGGACCACCGGGGCGTTCGCCGTCGGTACGGCCACCGGCGCGGGGCATGCCCTGGGAGGTAGCGAATGGGTTGTTACCCGGACGCGGAGCGCGCTCACCATCGCCGCGGCCGCGGGGCATGCCCTGGGACGTAGCGAACGGGTTGTTGCCCGGACGGGGGCCGCCGGGACGCGGCGCAGAGCCGCCCTGTGCAGCTCCGCCTGAGCGGGTGGGTGCTGCCGGAGTCTCTGCCTTGGGGGCGGGACGGGCGCCCGGCTTGGCTCCGGTGGACGGAGCGCTTGCTGCCGGAGCGGAAGCAGCCGGGGCTGGTGCAGCCGGAGCTGCAGAAGCGGCAACGGGCGCAGCCGGGGCTGCGGGCGCTGCAGCGGCAGGCGCCGGAGCTTTGGGGGCTGCTGGACCGGGAGCAGGTGCTGCCGGACGTGATTCTGCCGACGGGGCAGGCGCCTTGGGCGCGGCTGCCGGAGCTGCGGCCTTAGCCGCGGCGTCGGGATAGGCGTTGCGGAGTTTCCGCACCACCGGGGCCTCAATGGTGGAAGAGGCGGAGCGAACGAATTCGCCCAGTTCCTGCAGTTTTGTCACTGCATCTTTGGAAGTAATACCGAGCTCTTTAGCGAGCTCGTGTACGCGGACCTTGGCCACATTTCTCCTGTCTCGGTCCGCACCGAGCCAGGCACGAACCGTCTACTTCTTACTGCGGGCCCTCACCGCGGCTGCGGCTGCAGGGCCCATTGCAGAGCGCAACAAAGTTGTCATCGTTGCGCACTCATCGCTGGGAACTCATCGGGTTTCCATCAGTTTTCTGACCCGCTTTCAGGTTGGACGGTTGTTGCTGCAGCTACCGGAGGTAACCGCAGCGGGCCTTCAGCGCCCGCGCCTGCCTTGATCCGGCGTTCGACGTCGGCGGTCCCGGTCGCGCCGTTAAGGGCACGTCCGAATGCTCGCCGCTTGACCGCCAGGGCCAGGCACGATTCGCTGGGGTGCAGCCATGCACCCCGGCCAGCCATCCGGCGTCGTTCATCGACTATGACAGCGGACGAACCGCTGGCATCAGCCACGAGCCGGAGGAGCTCCGACCGCGGACCCTTCTTCCGGCATCCGATGCAGGTACGCTGCGGTTGATTCTCGCTGTGAAGCACTTCTGCCACGGTGAGCATCTTCCTGACGTACTAGCTGCCAGCCCATGCCAGCCCGCCACAGCAAACTGCAGGGAGGGCACGCAAGGGCGCACGAATACCGGCCGTTAGGCGCGGTCATTGTCTATTCTAGCCCCTCGGGGCCATTCTGCCGGAAACCGGCGTGCCGACGGAGGGTATCCGCCGTCGGCTGCCGGACCTGGTGAGGTTCAGTTTTCGCGCGGCGACGCGGCATCAGAGACGATGTCGATCCGCCAGCCGGTCAGCTTCGCTGCCAGGCGGGCGTTTTGGCCCTCCTTGCCAATGGCCAGCGACAGCTGATAGTCCGGGACGACAACCCGGGCCGAACGGGTGGCTTCGTCGATGATCGTGACGGAATTCACACGCGACGGGGACAAGGCGCTGGCAATGAAGGTCGCTGGGTCCTCGCTGAAATCGACGATATCGATCTTCTCGTCGTTCAGTTCAGTCATGACCGCCCGCACGCGTGAGCCCATTTCACCGATGCACGCACCTTTGGCGTTGATGCCAGGGGTGTTCGCCTTGACGGCGATCTTGGTGCGGTGGCCAGCTTCGCGGGCCAGTGCAACGATCTCCACGGACCTGTCCGCGATTTCCGGCACCTCCAGTTCGAAGAGCTTCCGGACAAGGCCCGGGTGCGACCGCGACAGTGTGACGGACGGGCCCTTAGTGCCGCGGTGGACGTCGATAACCAGGGCGCGGAGCCGGTTGCCGTGGGTGTACTTCTCCCCCGGCACCTGCTCGGGCGGCGGGAGCAGCGCTTCCACCGTGCCCAGGTTGACCTGGATCATGTGCGGATTGTTGCCCTGCTGGATCAGCCCGGCAACGAGTTCACCCTCGCGGCCCTTGAACTCGCCCAGGACGGCGTCGTCCTCGACGTCCCGGAGGCGCTGCAGGATGATCTGCCGTGCCGTGCTTGCCGCAATGCGGCCGAACCCGGCCGGAGTGTCCTCGAACTCGCCGATGGGGGCACCGTCGTCGTCGATCTCCACAGCCCAGATGGTCACGTGTCCGCTCTTGCGGTCCAGTTCGGCGCGGGCCTTCTCGAAGGCGCCGGGCGACTTGTGGTAGGCCACCAGGAGCGCCTGCTCAATGGTGGGGATCAGGAGGTCCAGCGGAATTTCACGCTCACGCTCCAGAAGTCTCAGTGCGCTCATGTCAATATCCATCAGGCCTCCTCAGAAGGTCCATTGTGCTCAGGTTCCAGACCGGCCTCGTCGAGGTGGCTGAATTCGATCTCGACTTTTCCGTTGCGGATCCTGTCGAAAGGAAGTTTTACGGGTTCGCCCTGCTTGGGCTTCATACCCTTTTTGACGGCGATCTCCGGGACGAGGGTCACGCCGGATTCGTCCACGGCTTTGACCCTGCCGGTGATGTTGTCGCCTTGGATGACGTTGACCTTGACCAGGCGCCCGCGGGCCCGGTGCCAGTGGCGCTCTTCCGTCAGGGGCCGGCCCACGCCGGGAGAGGAAACTTCAAGGTCATAGGGACGGCCGTCGTCGCCGGGGTCGTTGTCCAGGACGTCGGACAGGACTTTGGAGATATCGGCGATGACGTCCAAATTGACGCCGCCGGTCTCCTCCTGCGGCAGGTCCACCACCACGTGGACCACCCGGTGCGAGCCGGGGATGATGGAGACGTCCTCAAGGTACAGGCGGTTGGCCTGGACCGAGGGTTCAAGTAAGGCCCGAAGCCGGGCAGCTTCCGGATTGTAGGCAGGCGCAACGTCAGCCCTACCCGTTCCGGTACGGTCTGATGAAGTCGTGGCTTCTGCATTACTCACGATGCCGGCCGCCTCCCGATAGATGATGTTGTGACTACTAGCCTAGCGATTTTCCGGGCACAGTGGTGCACCGGGTTTGCCGTCCGGCGTGACAACATGGTCTGTTGTGAAAGCCGACAGCACCGAAATCAGCGCCCGAACGCGGTATTTCCGGTATGCCGTTTTTTCGCTCACAGCCCTGCTCGTGATGAGCCTGGGCATGGTCCTCATCCCCCATCAGCCCCCTGCACCTGCGGAAACGCCTTTTTCCGAGCGTGCCCGGGCTGCTGCACTGGCCGATACCCTGGCTCTGCGGGCAGCCGGGAGGGACCTGACTGAAGCCGGCGCGGGAGCGGGTGCGCGCGACGATACCGCAGTGTTGGACCGCGTTGTGACTTTGCTGACCATCCAGGCCCGGGCCCTGCTGCTGCCCGGTGACACCCCCACCTCCCCTACCCGGTCAGATGCGGGGCAGGCCGCCTCTCCTGACTCTTCCGCCGGCCAGACCGCCTCTCCCGGGGGTCCGACGTCGGCCGTTCCATCTACCGCGGCCGAGCTCGCGGCGGCCCTGTCCGCCAGCGGGGCGAGGCGCCTCACCGATGCGCTGGAAGCCGACGGCGGCATGGCCCGCGTCCTCGCCGGCGCCGGTGCCGCGCAGTTACTCGTGGCCCGGGACGTAGCCGCTTCCGCCGGCATTCCGGCTGAGGAACTGCCTGGCTGGCAGGAGCCCAACGCTCCCGCCGGCCAGGCCACCCGCACCCCGGCCGAGTGCCCCAGTTCCGGACCGTCAGGCGAAGGGGACGACGATCGTGGTGGTGTTGGGGAGGACGCGGCACTCACTGCCGCGCTGGACTCTGAACGTGAGACTATCTATGGCTACCAGGCTGCGCTGACGCGCCTCGACCCGGCAGCCGCGGCCCAGGCGTCCGCCCTGTTGGCGGAACACCTGGACCTCGCCGAGCAGGCTGAGGCCTACGCCACCATGCACTGCGCAGCGGTGCCGCCAACGCCGCCCGGATACGTACTCGACAGTGCATTCCTGAGTGCGCCCGCCGCAGGGTTGTCACACCTTGAGTCCGGCACCCTGCCGGCCTATGGGGACGTTGTGGCGTTCAGCACGGCTCCAACCCGTGGCTGGGCGGTGTCGGCCCTCGTGTCCGCCGCGAAGCGGACCATCGTTTGGGGCGGGGACCCGGGAGCCATTCCCGGCCTTGAACTGGACGAGTCACAGCTTCCCCCCTTGCCGGACATGCCCGGGAACGCCGTCCCCACCACATCTGAGCCAGCCACGTAATTCCTGATGCTGGCAAGCAGGCCCAAGTGGTGGTTTGCTGATTTTATGGATTCCCAGGAGCCAGCCGGCGTTCCGGCGGACAAGAAGGACCTGCAGCGCCACCTCGAAACCGAGCCTCATGACAACGACGTGGCCCAGCGCCTGAACTGGCTGCGCGCCGGAGTGCTGGGCGCCAACGACGGCATCGTCTCCGTAGCCGCCATCGTGGTGGGCGTGGCAGGTGCAACCGCGAACACTGGACCTATCCTGGCAGCGGGCGCTGCCGGCTTGGTGGGCGGCGCCGTGTCCATGGCGTTGGGTGAGTATGTCTCCGTCAGCAGCCAAAGCGACAGCCAGAAAGCACTGATCGAAAAGGAGCGGCGCGAGCTCGCCGAAGAGCCGGAAGAGGAACTCGCGGAACTGGCCGCAATTTACCAGGACAAGGGCCTCACCCCCGAAACCGCCCACCGGGTAGCTGTGGAACTGACCGAACACAATGCCCTTGCAGCGCATCTCTCGGCTGAACTCAACATCGACGAAGAGGACATCGTCAGTCCTTGGCACGCCGCCTTCGCTTCGGCTGTGGCCTTCACGCTCGGCGCGGTCCTGCCGATGCTGGCCATCCTCCTGCCGCCGCCGGGGACCCGGGTTCCGCTGACCTTTGGCACCGTGCTGGTGGCACTTGCCCTGACCGGCGCGCTGGGAGCCTGGATCGGGGGCGGTTCCAAAACACGCGCGGCAGTCCGGGTGGTGGTGGGCGGAGCGCTGGCCCTGGCGGCAACTTTCACCATTGGCAACCTGCTCGGGGCCAGCGGAATGGTCTAACGCTGTCATCCCGGCGCAATGTGCCGGATGAGGACGCGTCGGCATCTCCGCCCCTGGAAGCCTGGGTCAACTACGCTGGAATCGATGAGCCAGCAGATTCAGGTGCCGATCCCCGTAGACCTCGCCAGAAGATACAGCAGAAACAGCGCAGGACGGGCCTGGCTGGCCGCACTGCCTGCCCTGTTGAGCGGCCGGATGGAGCATTGGGACCTTGGCATCGACCTGGCTCCCGGTGGCGTGCCATGGAACGGACACGGCGGAATTGTCGTCCCGGTTCGCCGCAACGACGGAACACTGGCCGCCCTCAAGGTTGCCTTTCCGCATGATGAAGCCCGCGTCGAACGGCACGCCCTGGAGCTGTGGGCGGGGCACGGCGCCGTACGGTTGCTGGAAGCCGACGCCGGAACGTGCTCCATGCTGCTGGAACGGCTGGACGCGGACACCTCGCTGCAGGATGTCCCGATGGATGACGCCGTAACCGTGTGGGGCGGCCTGCTCCGCCAGCTGAGCCTGGAGCCTGACCACCGGCCACAATGGCTCGAGTTCGACCACATCGCCGGGCGGGCCGAGCAGTGGAGCGACGACCTGCCCGCGGACTGGGAGCAGCAGGGCCGGCCGTTCCCCCGGTGGCTGCTGGAAGCCGCCCTGGAAGTCTGCCAGACCCGCGGTGCCGTGGGGCGCCGCTCCGGACACGACGTGCTGGTGCACACCGACTTCCACTTCCTGAACATCCTGGCCCGTCCCACATGGCAGGACAGACCAGGCTTCGCGGCCATCGACCCGCAGCCCATGATCGGCGAACCGGAATTCGCGGTGGCACCGTTGCTCTGGAACCGGATCCAGGACCTCCCCCGCAGCGACCCGCAGGCAGGGCTGCGGGAACGCTGCTGTGACTTCAGCGAGGCAGCTGGCCTGGACAGTGAAGTGGCACGCCAGTGGGGTGTTGCCCGCGAAGTGGAGAACGCCCTCTCCTACGCCGGCCGCCCGCACCACGAAGGGGACCTGGCACGCTCGCTGTGGGTGGCCAGCACCCTGGCCGGCCGGACCCTGGACGTGTTGCCGCCCGCGCATTCCCTGCCGGAACCGGGACAGGCTGGAAGTTTTTGTCCAGAGGCAGCGGGATAAACGGTGGCCACGTCCCCCGATCTTGACAAAAACCGTGGCTCTTGGGGGTAGGGCGATATCAGGCCTTGGCCGCCCGGACCGCCGCAAAGGCCGAAGTGACCGCATCAACCGCGGTGCCGACGTCGTCCGCGTCCGTGCTCCAATTGCTCACTGACACACGCAGGACGTCCCTGCCCTGCCACCGCGATCCGGACATCCAGACCTTGCCGTCCTCGATCACCCGGGCCGTCACCGCCCTCGTGGTGGCGTCATCTCCGAAGGCGAGCGAGACCTGGGTGTACTCAACATCGTTGAGCACCTCGATGCCGTCCACGGCGGCCAATGCCGCTGCAATCCCGGAAGCCGCCTCCACCAGGCCCCTGACCTGCGCGGCCACGCCGTCGCTGCCCAGAGAGCGGAGGGCCGCCCAGACCGGTACTCCGCGGCCCCGGCGCGACAGCTCCGGGGCCTTTTCGAACGGGTCACCCGGACCTTCGGCGTCGTGGATCAGGTAGCTCGTGTGCTGCAGCCCCATCGCGCTGCGCAGCGCGTTGGAATCCCGTACGACGGCGATGCCACAGTCATACGGTACGTTCAGGGTCTTGTGTGCGTCAGTCCCCCAGGAATCGGCGAGCTCCATGCCGTTGGTGAGGTCACTAAGTTCCGGTACCGCCGCGGCCCACAGCCCGAAGGCACCATCGACATGCACCCAAGCACCATGCTGCCGGGCAACGCCGATGGCGTCCTCAAACGGATCGAAAGAGCCCGAGTGGAGGTTTCCGGCCTGGAGGCACACCAGGGCTGGTCCGGAACCTTCGGCCAGCATGCGGTCCAACTCCCCGGGGATCAGCCTGCCTTGGGCGTCCGCGGGGACCTCAGCGGGGCGGCCCAGCCCAAGGTAGCGCAGGCCCAGGTCAATAGTCTCGTGACGCTCCTGTCCCACGAAGCACCTGATCCGGGGTCCGCCCGCCAGGCCGTCGGCGTCCAGGTCCCAGCCGGCGTCCGCCATAAGGCGCCACCTCGCGGCGGCCAACCCGGTGAAGTTTGCCATGGTGGCACCGGTGGCAAAGCCGACGTCGGCGTCCCCGGGCAGGTGCAACAGCTGCAGCAGCCAGTGGCCGGCGGCTTCTTCAATGGCCGCTATCGCCGGGGTGGCGTAACGCAGGCCGGAGTTCTGGTCCCAGGCGCTGACAAGCCAGTCGGCCGCCAGTGCAGCAGGCAGCGTCCCGCCGATCACCCAACCAAAAAAGCGGCCGGACGGCATGGCCATCAGGCCCGGCTCCGCCTTGAGCGCGAGGTAGTCCACCACGTCTGCTGCGGGCATGCCCTGTTGTGGCAACGGTCCGGCGAAGACGTCCACGAGATCGTGGGCTGCCACGCCCGGACCAACGTGCCGGTCCGGCAGGCTCGCCAGCCACTCCTGGGCGTGGCGTGCGGCGGCCTCAAGTGCCTCGGAATATTGCCCAGCGCCTGCTGACATAGGAGCATGCTACGCCTCCGCGAAGTTCTCCTGCCAGACGTCGTAGCCGAGTTTGATGATCAAGGCACCTACCACCACCAGGAAGACGATCCGGACGAAGCGGCTCCCCTGGCTGACCGCGGTGCGGGCGCCGAGGTATCCACCCGCCATGTTGGCCGCGCCCAACAGCAGCCCGACGCCCCAGAGCAGGGAGCCGTGGGGCAGGAAGAACAGCAGCGCACCGGCATTGGTGGCCATATTGACGATCTTCGCCTTGGCACTGGCTTCCAGGAAGGCGTACCCCATGGCTGAGACCAGGGCGATGACCAGGAACGAGCCGGTGCCCGGCCCGATGAGGCCGTCGTAGAAGCCGATCACCGCCCCAATCAGGCACGCCACCACGTAGTGCGTGTGTCCGTCGTGGCGCAGCACCGTGATGTCCCCGACGTTGGGCTTGAGGGCAGTAAAAAGCGCGACGGCGACAAGTGCTACCACGATGATGGGCTTGAACACGCTTGCCGGCAGGGTGGCCGCCAGGACCGCCCCGCCGAAACTGCCGCCGAGGGCGATCACCGCCATGGGCAGTGCAGTCTTCAGGTCCGGTTTGACCCGCCCGTAGTAGGTGACAGCGCTGGTTGTGGTCCCGAAAATCGAGCCCATCTTGTTGGTGGCCAGCGCCTGGACGGGGGTAATGCCAGGCACCAGGAGCAGCGCCGGAAGCTGGATCAGTCCCCCGCCGCCAACAACTGCATCCACCCAGCCGGCAGCGAATCCAGCCACCACAATCAAAATGAGGGTGGTGAGCTGGACCGATTCGAAACCCGAGATCAACGCTGCGGGTCAGCTGTTGCGGACGGCAGTGACCACGTAGTCAACCGCCTTGTCCACTGCAACGTTCTCCGCTTCGCCGCTGCGGCGGTCCTTGATCTCCACAACGCCGTCCACCAGGCCGCGGCCAACAGCCAGGATCGTGGGGACGCCTACAAGTTCGGCATCGCCGAACTTGACGCCCGGGGACACCTTGGGCCGGTCGTCATAGATGACGTCCAGGCCTGCGGCCTCAAGATCCAGGGCCAGTTTTTCGGCTGCGGTGAAGACCTCTTCGCCCTTGCCTACAGCCACCACGTGGACATCCGCGGGAGCGACGGCGCGGGGCCAGGTCAGGCCCTTGTCGTCATGGTTGGACTCAGCAAGGGCGGCGACGGCGCGGGTGACGCCCACGCCGTAGGAACCCATGGTGACCACTACCTGCTTGCCGTTCTGGTCCAGGACCTTCAGTTCAAGGGCTTCGGCATACTTGCGGCCAAGCTGGAAAATATGGCCCATCTCGATGCCGCGGGCAATCTCCAGCGGGCCGGAGCCGTCCGGGGCAGGATCGCCTTCGCGGACGTCGGTGCATTCGATCACGCCGTCCCAGCCGAAGTCGCGTCCTGCGACGAGGCCGTACACGTGCTTGCCGGCCTCATTGGCTCCGGTGATCCAGGCGGTGCCGCTGACAACGCGGGGATCAACCAGGTACAGGAGGTTGGCGGAGCTTTCGCTGCCCAGCAGGGGTTCGTCCAGGGTCAGACCGGGGCCCAGGTAGCCCTTGACGATGAGGGGCTGCTTCTTGAGGTCGTCGTCGTTGGCTGCTTCCAGTCCGATCTCGCCTGCGATGGGCAGGAACGAACCAATGTTGGCTTCCACGCGCTTCAGGTCAACGCCGCGGTCACCCGGCAGGCCGATAACCACAAGCTGGCGTTCTCCGGTGGGCAGGGTGACTGCCAGGACAACGTTCTTGAGGGTGTCGGCGGCCGTCCAGGGGCCGCCGTCGGCCTCGCTGCGGGGAGCAAGCTCGTTGGAGGCGGCAACCAGCGTGTCGATCGTGGGGGTGTTCGGGGTGTCCAGGACTTCCGCGGCGGGGGCATCCGTGAAATCAATGTCCTCAGGGACCACGGTGGTGACTGCCTCCACGTTTGCCGCGTAACCGCCGGCGGAGCGCACAAACGTGTCCTCGCCGATCTCGGTGGGGTGCAGGAATTCCTCGCTCTTGGACCCGCCCATGGCGCCCGCGGTGGCCGCAACCGGAACAACCTCCAGGCCCAGGCGCTCGAAGATCCTGAGGTAGGCGCCACGGTGGGCCATGTAGCTCGCGTCCAGGCCGGCGTCGTCCACGTCGAAGGAGTAGGAGTCCTTCATGATGAACTCGCGTCCGCGCAGCAGACCCGCGCGGGGGCGCGCCTCGTCGCGGTACTTGTTCTGGATCTGGTAGAGGCTTAGGGGAAGGTCCTTGTACGAGGAGTACAGGTCCTTGACCAGGAGCGTGAACATTTCCTCGTGTGTGGGTGCCAGCAGGTAATCCGCGCCCTTGCGGTCCTGGAGCCGGAACAGGCCCTCACCGTATTCGGTCCAGCGGTTGGTGGCCTCGTAGGGTTCCCGCGGCAGCAGCGCCGGAAAGTGAACTTCCTGGGCCCCGATCGACGCCATTTCCTCGCGGATGACGGCTTCGACCTTGCGCAGCACACTGAGCCCGAGCGGCAGCCAGGTGTAGATGCCGGGCGCCGCGCGCCGGATGTAGCCGGCCCGGACCAGAAGCCGGTGGCTGGCCACCTCGGCGTCGACGGGATCTTCACGCAGGGTGCGCAGGAAAAGCTGGGACAGTCTTGTGACCACGGGGCGGTATCCGTTTCTGGGGAATGGCTGCTGGATGCAGGGCCGGGCAATTCGTCTGGGTACTAATCTACCGGCAAAGCCTGCCCTTCCCCTGCGGCAGGACTCCTTGCGGGCCACTCAGGTCATCGGCCAGGACGCGATAGAGCCACGCCCGGCGATGCAAAGCCCCTGGCCGTAAACGGCTGGTCATTGCATCCGGGCGTGGCTCCACGGCGTTGACGCTTGGTACTGGTGAGGACTGGTGAGACCGCCCACCCACACTCCAGCGCAGCTAGATCGAACTTATGTGATCGCCGACACCTTGACAAGGGTTTTTTCCATTCGAAGTTGTTGACGACCCTCCAATGGGGGTCTATTTTTAATTCATCAAGTGGTGAATTTATAGATTTTCGCCAGCGTACAGTCACCATCACCCGGAGGCAGTCGTGTCCCACTCAGCAGCAGCGGCCCTGGCCAGGCCCGGAGATGACGTCGCGGTGGCCACCAGGTCCCTGCACGTGGTCCGGGGAAAGATTCCCGTCCTTCGGGGCCTGGATTTTGCCATCCCGGCCGGAAGGATCACCGGCCTGCTGGGGCCGTCAGGGAGCGGAAAGACCACCCTGATGAGGGCCATCGTGGGAGTACAGCGGCTGAGCTCGGGATCCGTGACGGTACTGGGCCTTCCGGCCGGCCATCCGTCGCTACGGCACCGGGTGGGCTACGTAACCCAGTCCCCCAGCGTCTATCCGGACCTGACCGTGGAAGCCAATGTCCGCTATTTCGGAGCGATGCACCGGAAAGGGCGACGCGATGCCGCCGAGGCAATTGCCGCCGTCGGGCTTGAACAGCAGTCACGGCAAAAAACAGCCGACCTCTCCGGCGGCCAGCTCAGCCGGGTTTCGCTGGCGTGCGCCTTGGTTGCCCGTCCCCGCCTGCTGGTCCTCGACGAGCCCACAGTGGGCCTTGACCCTGTTCTTCGGGCCGACCTCTGGGACCGCTTCCGGTCCATGGCGGAGGCGGGGACCACGCTCCTGGTCTCCAGCCATGTGATGGAGGAGGCAAGCCACTGCGGTTCCCTGCTGCTGCTGCGCGAAGGCAGGCTCCTGGCCCAGCTGACGCCGGCCGAACTCAGCAGGCGCGGTCACAGCACAGACCTTGAGAGGGCGTTCCTGCATATGATCCGGGAAGCGGAAGGAACGGCGGCAACCGAAGTCGCAGTCACCCGCGACGGCACAGCCTCCCCGGAAAGCAGCACAACCCCGAAAAGGACGGTGCGGTCATGAACCTGTTGATGATGCTGGCCACAACCCGAAGGGTCCTGGACCAATTGCGGCACGACCACCGCAGCGTCGCCCTGATCCTGGTGGTCCCGGCGCTGCTGCTGACGGCGGTGTATTTCCTTTTCGAGAATGAGACGCTCCCGCCGGGGATGCCCAGGACGTTCGACCGGGTGGGCCTGATGATGCTGGCCATTTTCCCGTTTGTGGTGATGTTCCTGGTCACCTCGATCACCATGCTGCGGGAACGGACGTCCGGGACGCTGGAGCGGCTCCTGACCACGCCCATCCACAAGGCCGATCTGCTGTTCGGTTACGGGCTCGCGTTTTCCATCATGGCCGCCCTGCAGTCATTGGTTGCCACGGCCGTCGCCTACTGGATCTTCGACCTGGATATCAAGGGCAGCCCCGGCCTGGTGGTCATGATTGCGGTGATCAACGCCGTACTGGGTGTGGCCCTGGGACTGCTCTGCTCTGCGTTCGCCCGGACCGAATTCCAGGCCGTCCAGTTCATGCCGGTTGTGGTGGTGCCCCAGATTCTGCTGTGCGGATTGTTCGTTGCCCGTGACCGGATGAACGAGGTCCTCGAATCCATCTCGAACGTCCTGCCCCTCACGTTTTCGGTCGATGCCCTGCAGGAGATCGCTGCGAACACCGAGGCCACGGACCAACTGTGGTCGGATGCCACCACCATGCTGGCCATCGTCCTGGGGGTCCTGGTACTGGCGTCCCTCACGCTCCGGCGGCAGACTGCATGAGCGGCACGCAGGAGGTCCGAAAGCCAGGATCGGGCAGGAGGGGGCGGCGCGAAGGAGCAAGCGAGTCCCGGGAACACATCCTGGCCACGGCCCGCCGCCTCTTCGCCGAGCATGGCTTCGAGGGCACAAGCCTTCGGCAGGTGGCACGGGAGGCCGGCGTTGACCCCGCCATGATCCATCATTTCTTCAAGGGAAAGGATGAGCTCTTCGCGCTGAGCGTGGCACTCCCGGCCGACCCGGCACAGGTCCTGGAGGGCGTGGACCAGCACGACCCCGAGCATCGGGCGGAAGCAATTGTGCGGGCGGTACTGCGGCTGTGGGAGAGCCCGGCCCAGCACAGCCTGGTGGCGTTCATCCGGGGCACCATTGGCTCCAAGTCCAAGACGTTGTTGCTGCGGGAGGTGGTGACCAGGACGATCATCAGCCGCATCATGGCCGGCATTCCCGGCCCACCCGAGGAAGTGGCATTGCGAGGCAACCTGGTAGCCACGCAGATGGTGGGCCTCATGCTGGTCCGCTACGTGGTCAAGTTGGAACCGCTTGCCTCTGCCTCGCCTGAGGATGTGGTTCGGCTGCTGGCTCCGAACGTCCAGCATTACCTCACGGGAGAACTGGACGGACTGGACAACTGACACGCGCCCATGACGAGCACGGCCCCCTCAAGATACTGGCTTAGAACAGCACAGTGGCAAAGGTTCCCCGTTGGGTGAACCCGACGCGCTCATACGTGGATCTGGCGCGGGAATTGAAGCCATTCACGTACAGGCTGGTGACCGGTGCGATCTTCCGGGCGTGGTCGACAACGGCGGCCATGTAGCCCGCGCTGAGGCCCTGGCCCCGATATTGAGGGTTCATCCACACACCCTGCACCTGCGTTACCTCCGCTGTCACGGCTCCAAGTTCGGCCTTGAAGACGACGTCGCCGGCGGGGTTGAGGTGTACCAGCGAATGTCCTTGCCGGATCAGCCCTTCGACCCGCCGGCTGTAGAACTCGCGGCCCCCCAGGAAAGGCGAATAGCCCACTTCTTCCTCAAACATGGCGGCGCAGGCAGGGAGGATGCGGTCAAAGTCCGCGAGCCTGCCCAGGGTGAGTTCCGTGTTTGGTTCCACCGAAGGCGGGCCCGCGAGGGTCAGGAGAGGCTGCTCGGAGCGCACCTCGTGGGCCGTGTGGCCCAACAGCTCCAGTTCAGCATGCAGGGCGAGGACGGGTTCCGCGGGGCCAAAAGCCGAGGCATACCGGCGGCCCGAACGGTTGGCCGCCGCGGCAACCAGACCGGCATAGGCGGGATCCAGCTCAACCGGGACCAGGTTGGCTCCCGTCCAGCAGGCACCCACCAGCATGCCGTCGTCGAACACGCCAAGGACCGATGCGCCACCCGTGGTGGGTGCGGCGGTCCCGGCCGAGCGCAAGTGGGCAAGGATGAAGACGTTGGCTACCGGATCCTGCTGGGCCAGGCGCCGCAGTGCCGACGTGTCCGCACCGGCCAGGGTTCGAACGGAGATCCCTGCCGGCGCGGTGCCGTCCTTATGAGACGCTAACCACGGGGCTACCCTTGACAGCATCTTCGCCATCGGCCTCCCCCATCTCTTCGGCGATACGCATGGCCTCTTCGATCAGTGTCTCAACAATCTGGTCCTCGGGGACAGTCTTAATGACTTCACCCTTCACAAAGATCTGGCCTTTGCCGTTGCCCGATGCCACGCCGAGGTCAGCCTCACGGGCCTCGCCAGGTCCGTTGACGACACAGCCCATCACTGCCACGCGCAGCGGGATTTCCATGCCTTCCAGGCCTGCGGTGACCTGTTCGGCCAGGGTGTAGACATCCACCTGCGCGCGGCCGCAGGACGGGCAGGAGACGATCTCCAGTTTGCGCGGGCGCAGGTTGAGGGATTGCAGGATCTGGTTGCCGACCTTGATTTCCTCCACCGGCGGGGCGGAAAGTGAGACCCGGATGGTGTCGCCGATGCCCCTGGACAGCAGTGCGCCGAAGGCGGTGGCGGACTTGATGGTTCCCTGGAAGGCCGGCCCGGCCTCCGTGACGCCGAGGTGGAGGGGCCAGTCTCCCTTTTCGGCCAGCATCTCGTAGGCCGCCACCATGATCACGGGATCGTTGTGCTTAACCGAAATCTTGAAATCGTGGAAGCCGTGCTCCTCGAACAGGGACGCTTCCCAGACTGCCGATTCCACGAGTGCCTCAGGGGTGGCTTTCCCGTATTTCTTCATGATGCCCGGCTCCAGGGAGCCCGCGTTGACGCCGATCCGGATGGACGTGCCGTGGTCCTTGGCCGCCTTCGCGATTTCCTTGACCTGGTCGTCGAACTTGCGGATGTTCCCCGGGTTCACGCGGACCGCGGCGCAGCCTGCCTCGATGGCCGCGAAAACGTACTTGGGCTGGAAGTGGATGTCCGCGATGACCGGAATCTGGGACTTGCGGGCAATGATGGGCAGCGCCTCGGCGTCGTCCGCGGACGGGCAGGCCACCCGAACGATGTCACAGCCGGACGCCGTGAGCTCGGCGATCTGCTGCAGGGTGGCGTTGATGTCCGTGGTGGGTGTGGTGGTCATGGACTGCACGCTGATGGGGCTGTCCGAGCCGACCCCCACGGATCCGACCTTGATCTGGCGCGTCTTCCGGCGCGGGGCAAGAACGGGCGGCGGTGCTGACGGCATTCCCAGGCTGACCGAGGTCACGTGGACTCCTTGGGTAGGTGGATCGAAAGAGGAGGGAGGTCAGATATCAGGACGCGTGGGCGGCCAGGATGCCGATCACGGGGGTCCATTCGGTGGTCCGGATCCCGGCGATGGTGCCTGCCAGCGCGAAGGGATCCTGCTTGAGCAGTTCGTTCAACTCCGCCTCGTCCTGGACCTTGAAGATCAGCAGGGCACCGGCGCCGTCGCCATAGGGTCCGCTGGTCAGGAGCCGGCCGTCCTCGGCAAGGGTGGACAGCCAGGCACGGTGTGCGGGACGGCTCTCATCGCGGGCGGCAGAGGAATTGGCAGCGTAAACGTACTCAACAGCAAAAACAGTCATAAGGACACCCTATCCCCCGCGGCGGGCCTTCGCCGATCCGGGCAATGCCGCAAAACCCCACATGCCGGGCCGGTGGCTTAGGACAGAAACAGCACTTTGACGATAGCCGCAATCCCGGCGGCCCACAGCATGGAGGTGAGGGTCCCGATAATGAACCGCTCCGCGGCCACGGGTGTTTCCTTCAGCTCGGCGAACCTTCCCAGTCCTTTGATCGCCACCACGTACGCGATGGCCACCGGCTGGCCGGCCAGGATGGCCAGGCAAACCGCAAGGCGCTCCAGCACGCCGATGATCGCCCCACCACGCAGGATCCGCTGGGCCGCAGCGGGTGGCGCCGGAGAGGGAACGTCCGACGACGGCCTCCCGCCGTCCGCTGTCAGCTCGCCGTCCACGGATTGTCCTGGGCGGGGCTGCGGGACTGCGGGAAAGGTGTCCACCGTAACGTCGGCTGACGGGTCCTCGAGCGCCCGGTCCGCTGCACTGGCCGCATCCGCCTTGTCATCGATGGTCCTGGCCAGCCGAAAGACCAGCGCGGTCACTGGCCAGCCGGCGAATCCGGCCACCAGCAGGGCCGCGGTTATCCAGAGTGCGTTCACCGGTCTCCTTCTATCTGGGAATGAGCGTGCGCCAGGAGCATTGCCGCGGCGGGCCTAGCCGCCCATTCTTCCTGCCATCCGGACCTGAGCACGGCACGGCTCACCGACTGTTCCGTAATTCCCAACTCCTTGGCCACCTCCTTCTGGCTGCCATGCCGGCCGCCACCGCCCTGCAGGAGCCGGAGCCGGTCCACCACCCGCCATTGGGCTGGAGTCCGTTCCTGAACCAGGCGGCCGATCAGGCGGAGCACCGCCTCGGCATGGGCGCAGGCCACGGCTCCTTCCCGGGCATGCTGCGGTACTTCCGCTGTCCGTCCGATACTGCCGGACACCACCGACAACGGGACCTGTCCGGCTGCGGTCTTGGCGAGATCAACGGCCTTACGGGCGGCCACGAAGCCCGTTCCGGTACCTTCCCGGGGGCTGGCCCCGGGAGCGAGCACCACTGAGCCGATGCCGATCCCCACGTACCAGTGGCCACTGCGCAGCGCGTGCAGGGCAATGTCCACTACCTCGGCCGGGTCGGCTACGAGTCCTTGGAGTTCGTCGCCCACAGAGCGCTCGAACGCCTCCGAAGTAAGGCCGGCCAGTTCGGAGATCAGCTCCGGAACCCGGTCGACGTCCTCGCTGCTGCCGCGCTGGTCGATGGTGAGGATGTACATGGCTTAACCGTAGGTGGCTGATTTCAGATAATCAATCGTTTGCAGCTGATTATCCAAAATAAGCCTTATATGGCTGATTCTCGAATATCAGCCGAAAGCGGCTTAGCCGAACAGGTTGATGGGCTTCACGATGTCCGCATAGATCAACAGCGCGCTCATCCCCATCAGCAGGGCGGCTACGACGTACGTCGCGGGCAAGAGCTTGGCGATATCGAAGGCGCCGGGGTCGGGCCTGCCGAAGAGCTTCGCCACCCGGCGCCGGACCCCTTCATACAGTGCACCGGCGATATGGCCGCCATCGAGCGGCAGCAACGGAACCAGGTTGAAAACGGCCAAGGCGAAGTTCAGCCCGGCGAGCAGCCCAACCAGGGCCCCCAGCCTTGACTGGAGCGGCACCTCTTCCATGGCCGATATCTCTCCGGCCACGCGCCCCACACCCACTACGCTGATGGGTCCGTTGGGATCACGGGGCTCCTCGCTGAAGGCCGCCTGCGCAACCCCGACTACACGCGCCGGAAGGTTGAGGACAACACCGGCCACTTGCCGGATGTTCTCCCCCGCCATGGGCAGGACAGTCGACGCCGGCTGTGGCACCAGTTCACTCTGTGCACCAATGCCCAGGAAGCCGACGTCCTGGTACAGGAGGTTGCCGGCGTCATCCTTGGCCTGGCGTCCGTCGACACCGACAACAGGGCGGGCGGACAGCACAGGAGTCACGGTGGTGGTGACCGTGCCGCCGTCGCGCTCTACGGTGATGCTGACTTCCTTCCCGGCGGACGTACGGATCCACTCCGTCAGCTGGTCCCAACTGGTCACTGCCTTCCCATCAAAGGAGGTGACCCGGTCATTGGGCAGGAGGCCGGCGGCGGCCGCTGGCGTCAGTTCGCAGTCTGCAGAATCAGGATCCACGGTCTCGCCGGCGGCGACCTGGCACTTGGAAACATCGGCGATGGTGGTGGTGGGCGTGGAAATGCCGAAGCCCATGAGGAGGACCGCCGTAAGGGCCAGGCCGATAAGCAGGTTCATCGCCGGGCCGCCGAGCATCACAATGACTTTCTTCCACACCGGGAGCCGGTAGAACACCCGGTCCTTGTCGTCCGGACCCACCTCCTCGTGGGCAAGGGACCGCGCTTCCGTGGCCAGGGTCTGGAACATGCCGGTGCTCGATGGCCTGACTGTTCCGTCGTCCTTGTTCGGCGGATACATGCCGATCATTGAGACGTAGCCGCCAAGGGGGATGGCCTTGACCCCATATTCGGTTTCGCCCTTGCGCTTTGACCACAGGGTGGGGCCGAAACCAATCATGTACTTGGTGACACGGACCTTGAACAGCTTGGCGGGCACCAGGTGGCCGACTTCGTGCAGCGCAATGGACACGGCAATGCCGATCGCCACAAACACGACACCGAGGATAAAGAGGAGTACGGGACTCATGGGTGGATTGACTGCTTCCTAGAGACTGCTGACTGCTAAACGTTCGTGGGCCCGCGCCCGTGCCCAACTTTCAGCTTCCAGCACGGACTCCACTGTCAGCCCGGAGGATCCTGGGTGTTCGCTGAGTACGCCAGCGACGGTGTCCACGATGTCGGTGAAGCGGATGGATCCTTCGTGGAAGGCTGTGACGGCTTCCTCGTTGGCGGCGTTGAACACCGCAGGAAAGGTGCTTCCCTGCTTGGCTGCGTCCTTGGCGAGCTCCACAGCCGGGAAGGCCTGCGAGTCCAGCGGCTCGAACGTCCAACTGGTGGCTTGGGTCCAGTCGCAGGGGGACGCAGCCTTGGGCACCCTGTCGGGCCAGCCCAGCCCCAGCGCAATGGGCAGGCGCATGTCCGGCGGCGAAGCCTGGGCGATGATGGACCCGTCGACAAACTGGACCATGGAGTGCACCACGGATTGCGGGTGGACCACAACGTCGATCCGGTCCAGCGGGATGTCGAAGAGCAGGTGGGCTTCGATGACCTCGAGGCCCTTGTTGACCAGGGTGGCCGAATTGGTGGTGACCATCAGCCCCATATCCCACGTAGGGTGTGCCAGCGCTTCCCGGGGCGAAACGTTGTGCAACTGCTCCCTGGTCCGGCCGCGGAAGGGTCCGCCGGAGGCCGTCAGGATCAGTTTGTCCACTTCGTTGGCCGAGCCGGAGCGCAGGCACTGGGCGATGGCGGAATGTTCGGAGTCCACAGGCACAATCTGCCCCTCCCGGGCGGCTGCCTTGACCAGCTCTCCACCAACAATGAGGGACTCCTTATTGGCCAAAGCCAGTAACGCCCCCGATTTCAGGGCCGCCAGCGTCGGGGCGAGTCCGATCGAGCCGGTAATTCCGTTGAGCACCACGTCGGCGGGGATTTCGGCAATCCGGGTGGAGGCGTCGGGGCCGGAGATAATCTCCGGCCGGTAGTCTTGCCGTCCTGATTGGCGGGCGGCGTCGTTGATCAGGTTTTGCAGCTGCCGCGGATCCCCGGACGCGATGCCGACGGCGGCGGCCCCCGTGTGGACGGCCTGGCGGGCCAGCAGTCCCAGGTTTCCGCCCCCGGCGCTGAGCGCCACCACTTCAAAAAGGTGCGGGGCGCCGTCGACGACGTCAATCGCCTGGGTGCCGATGGAACCGGTGGATCCGAGGATGACGATTCTGCGAGGCTGCATTGCTTAAGTATCCCGCACCGGCAGGCTGTGCCCGCTCACCCAAAAGCCAGTTCCACGAAACCCTTGGTCAGTGTGGACGCGGCTCCGAGGTAGGCGATGGCCACCACGATCCGCCGGACGGAGGCAGGCTTGACCTTGCCGGACAGCAAGTCGCCGGCAACGATTCCGACCACCATGGCAGCCAGAATGCTGAGCCACTGCCATCCCTCCAGGCCGGGAAGGTGCCCGCCGGAGAGAACATATTTGCTCACCAGGGACGTCAGCCCCGTGGTCACGAAATACGGCTGCAGCGTGGCGCCGAAGCTCTTTTGGTCCCAGCGGGTGGCGATGGCGTAGGCGGTAATGGCAGGGCCGCCCACGCCGGCGGCCGCATTCATCAGTCCGCTGGAAAAGCCGAGTGATGCCATGGGGACCGGACCGCTGGCGCGCCATGAGCTGCGGGTCAGCCGCTGCGAAGCAAGCAAGGCGACGATGAGCAGGACGCCGATACAGATCTCCAGCGGTGCTTCCGGCACGTTGCTGGCCAGCCAGGCGCCCGGCAAAACCCCTGCCACGGCCGCGAGCGCCAGGCCGAAGTAGCGTCGCCACTGAACGTGCCGCCACACCCTGGACAGGATCAGCAGCGACGAAGCGGCCCCGCAGAGGTTGATGATCATCACGCCGTCGAACGGCCCCAGGAGTACCACCAAGACCGGGGAAACGAGGAGGCCGAATCCGAGGCCGGCCAGCCGCTGGGCCAGTGCCCCCGCAATGACGGCAATCAGCACCAGTGCAAACACCATCCGATCCTAGTGCGCGGAACCTGGGGGCGGGCGTAACGTGGACACCGTGGACTGGGTTTCCTGGTTCGATGCGCCGGAGTACGAATTCGCCCGGCAGGTGCTGCAACGCGGCGTCGCAGCACTCTTCCTTATTGCATTCCTCTCCTCCTTCAACCAGTTCCCGGCACTGCTGGGTGCGCGCGGGCTGCTGCCGGTGTCCGACTATCTTGAGGGATTCAGAGCTATGAGGCGGCCCACCCTGTTCCGCTGGCGGTATTCGGACCGGCTGCTGCGCGCAGTGTGCGTCGCCGGGATGGCAATCGCGGCGCTCCTGGTGGCAGGCCTTCCCCAGCTCGGGCCGCCGTGGCTGCCCCTGATCGCCTTCCTGGCCCTGTGGCTGCTGTACATGTCCATCGTCAACGTGGGCCAAACGTTCTATGGCTTCGGCTGGGAGATGCTGCTCCTGGAGGCCGGGTTCACCGTGGCTTTCCTCGGATCGGACCAGACTGACCCGCCGCGCACCATCCTGATCCTGGTGGCCTGGCTGGTGTTCCGCCTGGAATTCGGGGCAGGGATGATCAAGATCCGGGGCGGCCGGGAATGGCGCGACCTGACTGCGCTCTACTACCACCACGAAACGCAGCCGATGCCCGGACCCCTGAGCCGGCAGGCGCATTTGCTGCCCAGGCCGTTCCATCGGCTGGAGGTCCTGGGGAACCACTTCGCGCAGCTTGTGGTGCCGTTCTTCCTCTTCGCGCCGCAGCCCGTGGCCAGTGCCGCCGCCGGTATCATCATCTTCACCCAGTTGTGGCTTGTGGCCAGCGGCAACTTCGCGTGGCTGAACTGGATCGCCATTGTGCTGGCCTTCGCCGCCGTGAGCGACCCCGTCGCCCACGCCGTTCTGCCCTTCCTGCCGCTGGAGTGGCACGAAGGCTCGGCGGACGGCAGGGAGACACCGGTGTGGTGGCTCGCCATCACCCTCGCCGCAACCCTGCTCCTTGCGGTGCTGAGCTATTGGCCGGTGCGCAACCTGTTCTCCAAGCGGCAGCTGATGAACGCTAGCTTCAACCGCTGGCAGCTCGTCAATACCTACGGCGCGTTCGGCACGGTCACCAAACAGCGGATCGAGATCGTTGTCGAGGGCACCCTGGATGAGGATCCGGACGAATCCGCCGACTGGCGGGAGTACGGCTTCAAGGGAAAGCCCGGGGACGTGCGCCGGCTGCCGCGCCAGTGGGCCCCCTACCACCTCCGGCTGGACTGGCTGATGTGGTTCCTCCCGCTCCGGACAGTCCATGAGGAATGGTTCTATGCCTTCCTCGCCAAGCTGCTCGAAGCCGACCGCCAGGTGCTGCGGCTGCTCCGCCACGACCCGTTCGACGGCGGCCGCCCGCGGTGGGTGCGCGCCCGCAGCTACCTGTACCGGTTCGCCACCCGGGCTGAGTTCCGTGACACCGGCGAACGGTGGGTCCGGACGCCACTGTATGAGGCCATTCCGCCGCTGTCCCTCCGCCGGACTCCGGGACGCCGTCCGACAAGCTGAGCGATAGGGCGAGGGATCCCTAGCTGTGGATGCCCGCCCGGCGGATGGTGGCTTCGGCATGCTTGAGGATGGGGCCGTCGATCATCCTGCCGTTGTACTGGAAGACGCCTGACCCGGCGGAGGCTGCCGCCTGCAGCAGCTCCGTCGCGGCAGAAACATCGGCCTCGGACGGGGCATAGGCGCCACGGACAACGGCCGCCTGGGTGGGATGGATGCAGGCCTTGGAGCTGAACCCGGATGCGACGGCATCGGCGGCCTCCACGGCAAGACCCTCCAGGTCCGGAATGTTGACATAGACCGCGTCCACCGCGGCCTTTCCGAAGGCGCCGGCGGCCAGGAGAACGCTTGAGCGGGCGTGCAGGGCTACGGCGCGGTATCCGCCGTCGTCCTTCCTGCTGGACGTGCCACCCAGGGATGCCAACAGGTCTTCGGCACCCCACATCAGCGCCACCACGTTCGGCTCAGCGGCGATCGCGGGGGCATTCAGGACGCCGGCCGCTGTCTCGCAGAGGGCAATCACATGGAAGTCCTCAAGCTGTCTGAGCTGTTCGGCACTCTCCGCTTTGGCCAACATGACCGTCTTGTACGGCGTGTGCGCCAGGCAGTGCAGGTCCTTCTCGAACTCTTCGGTGCCGGCAGGGTTGATCCGGACGATGGTCCGGCTCGGGTCCAGTTCGGGTACTTCGCCGCCGGCGCCCAGCTGGGCGAGGATCGCGCCGCGGGCCCTTTGCTTGTCCGCGGGCGCCACCGCATCCTCGAGGTCGAGGATGACGGCGTCTGCACGGTCGGAGGCTTTCTGGTACCGCTCGGGCCGGTCTGCAGGGCAAAAGAGGAGGGCTGGCCCCATCACAAAGGTCATACAGCCATTGTCCCCTTTTGACCCCCGGTTTGCTGCCCGGCATGAGCCTCCCGCGTCCACATCAGGCAACTCCTCGTGGCCAACGCCACCACGGTGCCGTCCTGGTTGCGGCCGGTGTGCTGCATGGTCACAATCCCCTGTCCGGGCCGGGAGCCCGAGAGCCGCTTCCCGGTGATCACAGTCTCGGTATACAGCGTGTCGCCGTGATACAGCGGGTGGGGAAAGGACACATCGGTCAGGCCCAGCTGGGCGACGATGGTGCCCTGGGTCAGCTGCGACACCGACTGCCCCACCACGGTGGACAGCGTGAACATGGAGTTGACCAGCCGCTGGCCGAACGGCTGGCCGGCGCTCCACGCTGCGTCAAGGTGCAGCGCCTGGGTGTTCATGGTGAGGGTAGTGAACAGGACATTGTCCGTTTCCGTTACGGTGCGGCCCGGCCTGTGCGCATACAGGACGCCCTCCTCCAGTTCGTCGAAGTACAGGCCGCGCTGTTCAACGACGCGCGGTTCAACGGCAGGCTGTTCAACGGCAGGGGGATTGTCCGCCGTCATACGGTAAGTTCCTGGTCCTCTTCGAAGAGTTCGGCGCCGGTGGCCGCAGCCACTTCCTCGACCGACACGTTGGGGGCCAACTCGCGCAGCACCAGCCGTGAGGACCCCCCTTCGGTGACGACGTCGATCACGGCGAGGTCGGTGATGATCCGGTCAACGCAGGCTTTACCGGTCAGGGGCAGAGTGCACTGCTCCACGATTTTGGGGCGGCCGTTGCGGTCCACGTGCTCCATCATCACAATCACCTTCTTGGCGCCAAAGACCAGGTCCATGGCTCCACCCATCCCCTTGACCATCTTGCCCGGGATCATCCAGTTGGCGAGGTCGCCGTTTTGGGCCACTTCCATCGCGCCGAGCACGGCCACGTCGACGTGTCCGCCGCGAATCATGCCAAAGGACGAGGCTGAATCGAAGAACGCCGCACCCTTGTTGACCGTGACGGTCTCCTTCCCGGCGTTGATGAGGTCGGGGTCCACGGCATCCTCGGTGGGATACGGTCCCACGCCCAGGATCCCGTTCTCAGAATGCAGCACAACTTCCACACCGGCCGGGATGTAGTTGGGGATGAGCGTCGGCATGCCGATGCCCAAGTTCACGTACTGCCCATTGCTGAGTTCCTGGGCCACCCGGGCGGCCAGTTCATTGCGTGTCCACCCTTTGGTCTCCGGGTTAGCGGCGTCCGGGTGGCCGACGGCGGCGCGCCGGTATTCCGGGCGCACGGCTTCGGGGCGGGGAGGCGCTCCCTGCGGTCGGTTGGACTCCATGGCTACACTCCTGCCTGTTCTGTGGCCGCCGGCCGGTTGAGGGCCACGGTCCGCTTTTCGATCCGTTTCTCGCCGGCCGGAACAACCACCACCCGCTGGACGAAGATACCTGGGGTGTGGACATGCTCCGGATCGAGTTCCCCCGGTTCCACCAGCTCCTCCACCTCGGCGATGGTGATCCTGCCGGCCATGGCGCAGAGCGGGTTGAAGTTCATGGCCGTTGCGTGGAAGACCAGGTTGCCGTGGCGGTCGCCCTTCCAGGCGTGGACCAGGCCGTAGTCCGGAGTCAGGGACTCCTCGAGGACGTAATCGACCCCGTTGAAGGGACGGACCTCCTTCGCGGCGGAGGCGATGAGGACGCCGCCGTCGGCGTCGTATTTTTGCGGCAGGCCGCCGTCGGACACCTGCGTGCCTACCCCCGCCTTGGTGTAAAAGGCAGGGATACCGGCGCCGCCGGCCCGGAGTTTCTCCGCGAGGGTCCCCTGCGGCGTCAGCACAACTTCCAGTTCACCGGAGAGGTACTGGCGCGCGAACTCCTTGTTCTCTCCAACGTAGGAACTGATGGTCCGACGGATCCGGCCGTCGCGGAGCAGGACGCCCAGCCCCCAATCGTCCACGCCGCAGTTGTTACTGACGGTCTCCAGGTCCGTGGTGCCATGCCGGTGCAAGGCGTCGATCAGGGCCACGGGGATTCCGCACAGGCCGAACCCTCCCACCGCGAGGGAGGCGCCGTCGGGGATGTCCGCTATGGCTTCCTCGGCGCTGGCAACAACCTTGTTAATCATCAGTGATCCTCTCCGGCCGGCTATTACAGTCCGAGTTCGCGGGCGATCAGCATCAGCTGGACCTCCGTGGTGCCCTCCCCCACTTCAAGGATCTTGGAGTCGCGGTAGTGGCGTGCCACAGTGAATTCGTTGATGAAGCCATAGCCGCCGAATACCTGGGTGGCATCCCGCGCGTTGTCCATGGCCGCCTCGCCTGCGACCATCTTAGCGATGGCCGCCTGCGTCTTGAATGGCTTGCCTGCGAGCATCCGGGCGGCGGCGTCGTAGTAGGCCAGCCGTGCAGTATGCGCGCGGGCCTGCATGCGGGCGATCTTGAACGCGATGGCCTGGTGCTTGCCGATGTAGTGGCCAAACGCGCTGCGCTCCTTGGCGTACTTCACCGACAGGTCCACGCAGCCCTGCGCCGCCCCCGTGGCCAGTGCGGCGATGGCGATCCGGCCTTCGTCGAGGATGGAGAGGAAGTTTGCGTAGCCGCGCCCCTCGGCACCCAGCAGGTTTTCCTCCGGCACCCGGACGTCCTTCAGCGTCAGCGGATGAGTGTCGGAGGCGTTCCAGCCCACCTTGTTGTACGCCTTTTCAGCCGTGAACCCGGGCGTGTTGGTGGGCACCAGGATGGTGGAAATCTCCTTCTTCACGCTCCCGTCCTTGCGTTCCTTCTGGCCCGTCACCGCCGTAACGGTCACCAGGCGGGTGATGTCCGTCCCGGAATTGGTGATGAACTCCTTATTGCCGTTGATGACCCACTCGCCACCCTCTCGCCGGGCGTGGGTCTTGGTGCCGCCGGCATCCGAACCGGCTTCCGGCTCCGTGAGGCCGAAGCCGGCGAGCGCCTCACCAGATGCCAGGACGGGCAGCCATTCCTCCTTCTGCGCGTCGGTGCCGAACCGGTAGACCGGCATGGCGCCAAGGGAGACCCCTGCCTCCAGGGTGATGGCCACGGACTGGTCCACCCGGCCCAGCTGTTCGAGGGCCAGCGCCAGGGCGAAATAGTCGCCGCCCATCCCGCCGTACTCCTCGGGGAAGGGCAGCCCGAACAGGCCCATGTCGGCCATTTGCTTAACGATTTCGTACGGGAAACTGTGCTCCTCGTCGTGCTTGGCCGACACGGGGGCCACCGCGTGGTCCGCGAAGTCCCGTACGGTGTCGCTGAGGTCCTGGTATTCCTCACTGAGTTCAAAATCCGGCATGGCTAGGCTCCCTCGCCTGTGTTGAGTGTGTCTTCGATGTTGTGCCCCGGCTGTGCCGGGCCTTCTGTGTGGGCGTTGGCATGGATAGTGGCCAGCACCTGGCCGGCCCTGACGGGCTGACCGGGCGTGACGGTGAGATGGACTGTGCCCGCCACCTCCGCCAGCAGTTGGTGTTCCATCTTCATGGCTTCCACCGCGAGGAGAACCTGGCCGGCCACAACGGCGTCGCCGCTGCTGACGGCCACCGAAACCACCGTGCCCGGCATGGGCGAACGGACCTCAGGGTCTGCCGTCCCTTCCTCCCGCTCGATAGCGGCCAGCACCCGGGCGAGCCTGGACTCACGCGTGAGTACCTCCAGCCGACAGGACCAGCCGCCGTTTCCCAGGAAGAGTTCCGTGGGCACGGCGGGGGTCGGATTGTCCCAGGTGGGCGTGACGGGACCGGTGAACACCGGCGCGATGGAATAGTGTGTGTCTTCGCCGTCGAGGGACAGAACAGCCGCCCTCGGCGAGCGCCATTCCAGCGACGCCGTCTGTTGGTGTCCGCCGTTGACGCTGACAAGAACAGGCCCGTCGCTGGTACTGCCGGACACCTGCACTGTTGCGATGCCGCCGTCGGGTGTTCCCAAGCTGATCCGGCGCGGCGCGGGTTCGCCGAGGCGCCAGCCGTTGCGGGCCTGCCACGGACCGGAGGCCGGGACAGGGTGGTTTCGTTCCTCGTGGGCCGAGGCGTACAGCGCTGCGGCAACCAATTCGGCATCCTCCACGCGCCGGAAGGCAAAGCCCGGCAGCTTCCGCTCGATCAGGCCGGTGTCGAGGCGCCCGGCGCGGACGTCGTCGTCGTTGATCAGCAGCCGAAGGTACTCCACGTTGGTATCCAGTCCAAGGGCGGTGTACCCGGCGAGCGCTTCATCGAGCGTGTCCAGGGCGGCCCTGCGGTCCTGGCCCCAGGCAATGACCTTGGACATCATGGGGTCGTAATTCGAGGAGAGTTCAAGCCCCTCGCGCAGGGAGGAATCGACCCGGACGCGTCCGTGGCCTGCAGCCACTTCGCCGCGGGGAGGGGCGCTTGGCCGCGGGGCTGGCCCTGGAAGTTCGTCGAGCAGCAGGACCGTTCCCGTAGAGGGAAGGAAATTGCGCTCCGGGATTTCCGCGTAGACCCGGGCTTCGACGGCATGGCCGGTGAGTTCGACGTCGGCCTGGCGGACGGTCAGTTCCTCACCGGCGGCGATCCGCACCTGCCATTCGACGAGGTCCACGCCGGTGACCATTTCGGTGACCGGGTGCTCCACCTGGAGGCGGGTGTTCATCTCCATAAAGAAGAACTCGTCCGGGGCTTCGTCGGACACGAGGAATTCCACAGTGCCCGCGCCGCTGTAGTGGACGCTGCGGGCTGCCTGGCAGGCGGCCTCACCAATGCGCACACGGGTGGCGCCGCCGTCGTCCAGCGAATCCAGCAGTGGCGACGGTGCTTCTTCGATGACTTTCTGGTGGCGGCGCTGAAGGGAGCACTCGCGCTCCCCCAGATGGATGACGTTGCCATAGTGGTCGGCCAAGACCTGGACCTCGATGTGGCGGGGCGTGCGGACCAGCCGCTCCAGGAAAAGGGTGTCGTCGCCAAAGGCGCTCGCGGCAACACGGCGGGCCGTGGCCAGCGTGGCCGCGAGCTCCTCCGAGCCCTCCACGATGTGCATGCCCTTCCCGCCGCCGCCGGCGGAAGGTTTGATGAGCAGCGGAAAGCCGACGGCGGCCGCCGCCTCGATGAGTTGGCCGTCCGTCATGCCAGGCTCGGCAATCCCCGGCACCACGGGAACCCCATAGCCCGCGACGTGATTCTTGGACCGGATCTTGTCGCCCATGACGTTCAGGGACTCGACACCCGGGCCGATAAAGGTGATGCCGGCGGCTTCGAGGGCGCGGGCAAAGTCCACATTTTCGCTCAGGAAGCCGTAGCCGGGATGGACCGCCTCGGCGCCGGTGTCCCGGCAGGCCTGGATGATGGCCTCGATGTTCAGGTAGCTCTCCGCTGCGGCTGCCGGGCCGATCCGCACGGCACGGTCCGCTTCGCGCACATGCCGGGCGCCGGCGTCGGCATCGCTGTAGACGGCCACCGAACGGATGCCCAAGGCACGCAGGGTGCGGATCACCCGGCACGCGATCTCACCGCGGTTGGCAACGAGCACGGTACCAAAGAGGGGTCTCCGGGGGCCCGACGTGGTGCTCTGAGAGGGAGCAGTGGGTGGGGAAGGGACGGTCATTGCTGGCTCACATCCGAAAGAGGCCGAAGGAAGTCTCCGGCAGCGGGCTACGGGAGACGACGTCGAGCGCCAGTCCCAGGACGGTGCGGGTGTCCGCGGGGTCGATCACGCCGTCATCCCAGAGGCGGGCGGTGGAATAGTAAGGGCTGCCCTGGTCCTCGTACTGTGCCTTGATGGGGGCCTTGAACGCTTCCTCGTCCTCGGCGGACCATTCCTGCCCGGCGGCCTCGTACTGGTCCCGTTTCACGGTGGCGAGCACGCTGGAGGCCTGGTTTCCGCCCATGACGGAAATCCTGCTTGCCGGCCACATCCAGAGGAAGCGCGGTGAGTACGCCCGGCCGCACATGGAGTAGTTCCCTGCACCGAAGGACCCGCCGATCACCACGGTCAGCTTGGGCACGCGCGCCGTGGCCACCGTCGTGACCATCTTGGCGCCGTTCTTGGCGATGCCGCCCTGCTCGGAGTCCTTGCCCACCATGAAGCCGGAAATGTTCTGCAGGAAGACCAGGGGAATTCCGCGCTGGTCGCACAGCTCGATGAAGTGTGCGCCCTTGAGCGAGGACTCGCTGAACAGCACGCCGTTGTTGGCTACGATTCCCACCGGGTGTCCGTGCAGCCTCGCGAAGCCGGTGACCAGGGTAGCGCCGTATTCCTTCTTGAACTCATGGAACCGGCTCCCGTCAACCAGCCGCGCTATCACCTCGTGGACGTCATACTGGGCGTTGACGTCAGTTGGCACAGCACCATAGAGCCCTGCGGGGTCCGCAACGGGTTCGACGGCGGTGTCCACGTCCCATGCGGGGGCCGCCGGCCTGGGAAGGGTGGCCACGATGTCGCGGATGATCTGCAGGGCATGCTCGTCATTTTCGGCCAGGTGATCGGTGACGCCGGAAATCCTCGAGTGGACATCGCCACCGCCGAGCTCCTCGGCGGTCACGATTTCACCGATGGCCGCTTTCACCAGGGGCGGGCCGCCCAGGAAGATGGTGCCCTGGTTCCTGACGATCACCGTTTCGTCGCTCATGGCTGGGACGTAGGCGCCGCCGGCGGTGCATGAGCCCATGACGGACGCTATCTGCGGGATCTTGGCGGCGGACAGCCGGGCCTGGTTGTAGAAAATCCTGCCGAAGTGCTCCTTGTCCGGGAACACCTCGTCCTGTTTCGGCAGGAAGGCCCCGCCGGAGTCCACCAGATAGATGCAGGGCAGCCGGTTTTCGAGGGCGATTTCCTGGGCCCGGAGGTGCTTCTTGACCGTCATGGGATAGTAGGTGCCGCCCTTGACGGTGGCGTCGTTGGAGATCACCAGGACCTGCCGGCCATGGACCAGGCCGATGCCGGCGATGACCCCGGCGCCGGGCGACTCATCGTTGTACATGCCGTTGGCCGCGAGCGGAGCGATCTCCAGGAACGGACTGCCGTCATCCAGCAGTTGGTCGATGCGTTCGCGCGGGAGGAGCTTCCCCCTGGCCACATGGCGTTCGCGGGACTTTTCCGGACCACCCAGGGCGGCCTCAGCGAGCCTGGACCGGAGTTCGGCGGCGAGCGCAAGCTGCGCCGAGTTATTGGCGGCAAAGGCATCGCTTCCGGTATCAAGCCGGGTGGCGAGAGTCTCCATCGACTGGTCCGTTCCTGTTCTGTTAAGAGCCAGCTTCATAGACCACAAAGGCCAACTCGGTTAGTGCTGTGTAACTGAGATTAGGTTAGTCTTTATTAACTGTGATGTCCAACATATGGAGGCGTTGCTAGAATTTGCTGGTCCGAGGAGGAAATGTGCCCACTACCCGGCCGGTGCAGCCAACCCAGCAGGCCCTGTCCACCCCATCCGTTCCAGCAACCAGCGGCTCTGCCATCAACGGGAGTACTGCAGCTAAGCCAGTTCCAGCAGCCCAGACTGCTACAAGGAGCCAGGCAGCTCCCGTGACCCAGCGCAGCCAAGCCAAAGAGTTGCGACGCCAGGCCTTGCTGACCGCTGCTGCCTCGCTGTTCGCCAAGAACGGGTTCAACCGGGTGTCCCTGGAGGACCTGGGCGCCGCCGCAGGCGTGAGCGGCCCTGCCGTCTACCGCCATTTCCGCGGTAAACAGGCCGTCCTGGGCGATTTGTTGCTCACCGTCAGCCGGGAACTCCTGGACGGCGGACTCAGGGTGGTGGCTGAAACCACTGATCCACTCGTGGCACTGCGCCGGCTCGTGGCGTTCCAGGTTGATTTTGCCCTGGGCAAGCCTGACGTGATCCGGGTGCAGGACCGCGACTTCAGCAACCTCACGGAGAAAGACCAGTCCGAGGTGCGTACGCTGCAGCGGAACTACGTTGAGCTTTGGGTGGACGTCCTCACCCGGCTGCATCCTGACACCGATGCCGCCGAACTGCGGATGCGGGCCCACGCAACTTTTGGCCTGATCAACTCCACCCCGCACTCGGTACGCAGCCATGGCCGGAAGATCGCCGTGAAGTCCGCCCGCCCCCTGCTGGAGGGCATGGCCTTGGCTGCCCTGACCGTGGACACTTCCCAGACAGCACCCCAAGAGCGGCCCCAGCCCGCTTGACCGGTGCGGGCCAGCAACGGTTAAGCGGGTCAGGGCCGCTTGTGCGGGGATTCGCACGGCTCCCGCTTTAGACCATGGCCAGCACCATGCCGGGTTCGGCCAGGATCGCGCCGACGTCGGCAAGGAACCGGGAGCCCTGTTCCCCGTCCACCACGCGATGGTCGAAGGACAGGCTCAAGGTCATGACCTGGCGCAGGGCCACCTCCCCTTGGTACTCCCACGGCATGTTCCGGACAGCCCCCACGGCCAGGATCGCAGCCTCGCCGGGATTGAGGATCGGTGTGCCGGCGTCAATGCCGAAGACCCCGATATTGGTGATGGAGATAGTGCCGCCGCTCAACTCGGCCGGCGTGGTCTTTCCGGCCCGGGCCGACTCAGTCAGAGCCGTCAGTGCCTCGGACAGCCCGGTGAGGGACAACGTGTCCGCATCCTTGATGTTCGGCACCGTGAGGCCGCGCGGTGTAGCTGCCGCGATGCCAAGGTTGACGTAATTGAACTGGACAATCTCCTGGCCAACTTCGTCCCAGCGGGAGTTCAGCGACGGGTTCCGCCGCAGCGCAATGAGGACAGCCTTGGCCACGATCGTCAGCGGCGTGAGTTTGTACCCGGCAAAAGCCCGGTTGGCCTTCAGCCTTGCGAGCAGGTCCATGGTGGGGGTGACATCAACCGTCAGGAATTCGGTCACGTGCGGGGCGGTGAAAGCGCTGGCCACCATCGCGGCAGCCGTGAACTTCCGGACCCCCTTGATCGACGTGCGTGTCTCGCGCTCGGGCTGGCTGGCCCCGGAGGGCTCGCCATGCCGGTCATCAGGCACTGCCTGCAGATGCTGGGCGGCCGCCGGGAGGTCCCCGCCTCCCACGAAGTTGCGGACGTCGTCGCGGCTAATCAGCCCCCCGGGGCCCGTGCCTGCAACCTCGGCCAGGTCGACGCCAAGGTCCTTGGCGAGTTTCCGCACGGGCGGCGTGGAGCGGGGGCGTTCGGAAGTCACCACCCGCTCCCTGGCCTCGCGGGGCCGGCCAGGGAACCCTGCGGCCGCGGCCGCCGGCTCAGCCGGCGGCTCCGCGGGATTCTCGACCAACGCCAGGTTGCGTTGACGGCGGGCTGGGCGGCCGGAACTTTCGACGACGGCGCCGTACCCCACGAGGTTCGGTTCCCTTTTGCCCGCGGCCGCCGCGCTGCCGGCATCAATTGCCTCCGGGGCAGCGCCGGTGGATGTGTCCACCGATGGCGCCGCGCCGCCGTCGTCCGGTACTTCGAAGGAGACGATCGGCTTGCCCACCTCGACAATCGTGCCTGGCTGTTCGTGAAGCTCCTTGATGACGCCGGCGAAAGGTGACGGCAGTTCCACCACGGCCTTGGCGGTTTCCACCTCGGCAATGACCTGGTTGAGGGCTACGGTGTCCCCCACCCCGACCTTCCAGCTGAGGATTTCGGACTCGGTCAGTCCTTCGCCGAGGTCCGGGAGCCTGAATTCCTTGATCATGGTGGCGCTCATCCTTCCAGCCCGCTCAGGGAGTTCGGCCGGCCCAGGGCCCGGTCAACGCCGTCGAGGATCCTGTCCAGGCCAGGCAAATGGTGCATCTCCAGCTTGGAATACGGGTACGGAATATCGAAGCCGGTGATCCGGACCGGGGCGGCTTCAAGGTGGTAGAAGCACCGCTCGGTGATGCTCGCCGCGACCTCTGCGCCCAGTCCGCCGGACTGGCCCGCCTCATGGGTGATCACCAGCCGCCCGGTCTTGCGGACGGACGCCTCCACCGTCGCGTAGTCCACCGGCGCCAGCGAGCGCAGGTCGATGACTTCGATGGACACGCCTTCATCTGACGCCGCAGTGGCGGCATCGCGTGCCGTCTTAACCAGCGGCCCGTAGGCCACGAGCGTTACGTCAGTCCCCTCTGTGACTACACGGGCGCGGTCCATGGGCAGGGCTGTGGAGAGGTCAACGGCCTCGTCCACTTCGCCTTTGTCGTGGTAGCGGCGTTTGGGTTCGAAATACAGGACGGGGTCATCGCTGGCAATAGCCTGCTGGATGACAGTGTGGGCATCCTGCGGGTTGGACACCGTCACCACGCGGAGCCCGGAGGTGTGGGTGAAATAGGCCTCGGGTGATTCCGAATGGTGCTCGGGTGAGCCGATGCCGCCGCCGAAAGGCACACGGACGGTGATGGGCATCTTGACGGCACCCTGCGTGCGGTAGTGCAGCTTGGCCACCTGGCTCACGATCTGGTCGAACGCGGGGTAGATGAAGCCGTCGAACTGTATCTCCACCACTGGCCGGTAACCGCGGTAGGCCAGGCCGACGGCTGTGCCCATGATGCCGGATTCGGCGAGCGGCGTGTCCACGACCCGGTGTTTGCCGAAGTCCTTCTGCAGGCCGTCCGTCACCCGGAAGACGCCGCCGAGGGTTCCGATGTCCTCCCCCATGAGGATGACTTTGGGATCGTTCTCGAGGGATTTGCGCAAGCCTGCGTTGATGGCGCGGGCAAAGGTCATCTGGGTCATCAGCGTGCACCTTCTTGGGAAGTGGCTCCGGCGGGATCACCGAAGGAAGCCAGGTAGCGGGAGTAGTGGTCCTGCTGACGGTCAAGCCAGGAGTTGGGCGAGCTGTAGACGTGCTTGAAGATGTCCAGGGGCTCGGGGTCGGGCATGTTGGTGCAGCCGGCACGCATCTCGCGTGCCACGGCGTCGGCCTTGTCCTTGACATGCTGCTGCAGGTCACTGGTCAGGAGTCCCTTGCGGTCCAAAAGCGACTTGACCCTGTCGAGGGGATCCTTCGCGGCCCAGTCCTCCAGTTCGTTGGGGTCCCGATACCGTGTAGGGTCATCCGCTGTCGTGTGCGGGCCCATGCGGTATGTGACGGCTTCGATGAAGGTGGGTCCGCCACCATTCCGCGCTCTGTCCAGGGCGACCCGGGTGGCTGCCATCACGGCGAGGACGTCATTGCCGTCAACCCGGAGGCTGGGGATGCCAAAACCGGTGGCCCTGTCCGCCAGGTGGATGTGGGACTGCAGCCTGACCGGTTCCGAGATGGCCCAGTGGTTGTTCTGGCAGAAGAAGACCACGGGCGCCTGGAAGCTGGCGGCGAACACCATGGCTTCGTTGACGTCGCCTTCACTCGTGGCACCGTCGCCGAAGAATGTCACCGCTACGGAGTCGGCGCCGTCGTTCTGGATGCCCATGGCGTACCCGGTGGCGTGAAGCGTCTGTGCGCCGATGATGATTTGCGGTGTGGCCATGTTGATCGTGTACGGATCCCAGCCCGCTGACGCATTTCCCCGCCATACCCGGATGATGTCCGTCAGGTCCACGCCACGGCAATAGGCGACACCGTTTTCGCGGTAACTGGAGAACACAAAATCGTCGTCCCGCAGTGCCCTGCCCGCGCCGACCTGCGAGGCTTCCTGCCCCAGCAGCGGCGGCCACAGGGCCAGTTCGCCCTGGCGCTGGAGAGCTGTGGCTTCGACGTCGATCCGCCGCACCACGGCCATGTCCTCGTAGAGGGAACACAACCGCTCATCGGTGATGTCCTGCACCCATGGATCGAATTCCGGATGACTGATCCGCTCCCCCGCGGGATTGATCAGCTGGATCAGGTACCGCCCGGATCCAGGGATTCCTGCACTGTTGCCCGGGCCTTCCGGGGTTGTTCCGCCATGGCCCGTTTCGTCTGTAGACACGATCGCCCCGCAACCTTCTCACGTCGTTTGACCGGGGCTTAGGGACTCGTGGTCCTGCCGCCGTCCGGCCTCCCGGGCGCCGTTGCCCCGGATAATTGTGACCCTACTCACAATGCTCAATGGGTACAACCACCGCGCAAATAACTGAGCATAATGCCCTGTTTGAGAGCACGAGACCGTGCTAGCGTTGCGCATTATGCAAGCTTTGGATGGCACCGACACCCGGCTGCTTTCGGCCATGGCCAAGGACCCCCGCCGGACGGTGGTGGCCCTTGCCCAGAAGCTGGGCCTGTCGCGCAACACGGTTCAGGCCCGGATGGCCCAACTGGAGAAGAAGCACGTCTTCCTGTCCTTTGAACGGCGGATCAATCCGGCGTCTTTGGGCTATCCGCTAATGGCCTTCATCTCCGTCCACGTGCAGCAGCAAAAGCTGGGGCAGTTGGCCCATGACCTGGCCAGCATCCCGGAGATCCTGGAGGGCTACGGCCTCACCGGATCCGCTGACCTCCTGTTGCGCGTGGTGGCCCTGGACGCCGAGGACCTGTTCAGGATCAACGGCAAGATCCTGGCCTGCGACGGAGTGGAGCGCACGGATACCGCGTTGGCTATGGGTGAGCTGATTCCCTTCCGCATCCAGCCGCTGCTCGAACGCGGCCCGGCGGAGGCCTAGGATCCGAGCGTTCGCTTCGTCTTTCGGTCCTGCGGATGCCGGGGCGGGACAGGCCGGGTTATAGGCTGGTCGAAGTTGAATCGAATGGGGTGCCGGTCACCGGCTCCCGCAACGAGGCAGTCCCAGTGCAGGCTGCACACTGCCGGAAAGGCTCCATCTTGAGCAATCCTCAGGAACCGTACCAGCCGGGTCATGCCGACGCCGGCGCGCGGCCGGCTGCCCCGCCGCGGCAGCCACCTGCGCAGCAGCCCGGGCAGTTTGGCGGGCAGTTTGGCGCGCCCGGGCAGCAGCCCGGGCAGCTTGACGCCCCCGGGCAGTACCCGGGGCAGTTTGGCGCGCCCGGGCAGTACGCGGATCCAACGCCCTTCGGCCTTCCGGGCCAGCCGCCCGCCAAGGACCGGAAGAAGCTGTGGATCATCCTTGGCATCGTCGGTGGCGTGGTGCTGCTGGCCATCGTCGGCATCATCGTCCTGTTCAATGTCTTCGGCGGCGCCACAAACCAGGCCCGTGGACTCGCGGACGGCTTCACTAAGCTGGTCATCGCCGGTGATTCCTCCCAGGCCTACGACGACTACCTTGACCCCGCACTCCAGGAACAGCTGTCGAAGGAAGACTTCATCGCCGGCGTCGAAAGCCTGGAAATGGACGAGACCTGCGAGCCGGCCTACAACGACCTGAAGGTCAGTTCGGAAAACGGCAACAACGCCGCCGACATCGCAGGCGTGATCACCTGCGACGGACGGCAGGTTGACCTGGCCTACCGTTTCGAAGGCACTGACGAGCTGAAAATGACCAACATTAAACTCCGGCCGAAGGCATAACCGGACTGCCCACGTGAAGAGCCCCGTGCTGCTGGCACGGGGCTCTTCACGTTAAGGGTGATGTGTGTTGGCTGCCGTCAGTGGTCCACGGCCTTCTCGGCGCCGACGCCGGTGAGCGAGCGGACTTCCATTTCGGCCTGCTTGGCGCTGTCTTCACGCTTCTTGTCCAGGACCGTGCCCAGCCAGCCCAGCAGGAAGGCCAGTGGAATGGACACAATGCCCGGATTGCTCAGCGGGAAGAAGGCAAAGTTGGCGCCGGGAATCATGGACGTCTTGGCCCCGGAAACCACCGGGGAGAAGATGATCAGGATGATGGCCGAGCCCAGGCCGCCGTACATGCTCCACACTGCGCCCTGTGTGGTGAACCTGCGCCAGAACAGCGAGTAGACGATCGTCGGGAGGTTCGCCGACGCCGCGACGGCGAAGGCGAGCGCCACCAGGAAGGCCACATTCTGGCCGTTGGCGAAGATGCCACCCAGGATGGCCATGACACCGATGACCACTACGGTCCGCCGCGCAACCTTGACCTCGGTGTCGGCGTCGGCCTTGCCCTTGGAGATGACGCTCGCGTAGATGTCGTGGGCGAAGGACGCCGCGGCTGTGATGGTCAGGCCTGCCACTACCGCCAGGATGGTGGCGAACGCCACCGCCGAGATGAAGCCCAGCAGCAATGGTCCGCCCAGGTGGAAGGCCAGCAGGGGTGCAGCGGAGTTCACGCCACCCGGTGCGGTTTTGATGGTTTCGGCACCCACGAGGGCTGCTGCGCCGTAACCCAGCACGAGGGTGAACAGATAGAACAGGCCGATCAGCCAGATGGACCAAACCACGGACTTGCGGGCTTCCTTGGCCGTGGGCACGGTGTAGAAGCGCATCAGGACGTGCGGCAGGGCTGCGGTGCCCAGGACCAGGGCCAGGCCCAAGGACATGAAGTCCAGCTTCGAGGTCTCGGTCTTGCCGTACTGCAGGCCCGGGTTCAGTACCGCCGGGTTGTTGGAGGTCTCCACGGCCGCGCCGAGCAGGCTGGAGAGGTTGAAGCCGTAGATGGCCAGGACCCAGAAGGTCATCACGGCCGCGCCGGCGATCAGCAGGATGGCCTTGATGATCTGGACCCAGGTGGTGCCCTTCATCCCGCCGATCAGTACATACATGATCATCAAGGCGCCGACGACGATGATCACCAGGGCCTGTCCGCCCCAGTCGCTGATACCGAGCAGCAGGGAGATCAGGCTGCCGGCGCCTGCCATCTGCGCCAGCAGGTAGAAGAAGCAGACGGCCAGGGTGGAAATGGCAGCCGCGATCCGGACCGGACGCTGCTTGAGCCTGAAGGAAAGGACGTCCGCCATGGTGAACTTCC
Organism: Pseudarthrobacter sp. CCNWLW217; assembly: GCF_037203985.1. Classification (NCBI taxonomy): domain Bacteria; kingdom Bacillati; phylum Actinomycetota; class Actinomycetes; order Micrococcales; family Micrococcaceae; genus Pseudarthrobacter; species Pseudarthrobacter sp. CCNWLW217. Next base: position 70,538 of record NZ_JBBCBT010000010.1, on the reverse strand, counting down.
CGGTATTCCGGAGCAGCTCCGCCACCAGCAGCAGGGCAACCAGCCAGGCCACGAGGAAGCCGATCGAGTACATAAAGCCGTCGTAGCCGTTGATGGCAATGGCGCCGGTGATCCCCAGGAACGAGGCGGCCGACAGGTAGTCGCCGGCGATGGCCGTTCCGTTCTGGGACCCGGTGAACGACCGGCCCGCAGCGTAGTAGTCGGCCGCGGTCTTGTTGTTCCGGCTGGCCCGCAGCACGATCACCATGGTCACGGCCACAAACAGGCCGAAGATGCCCATGTTGAGCAGCGTGGTTTCCTTGAGGTCGGCGACGTCGACCGCCGTGGCAATCCCGATCATTTGGCTACTCCGCTCACGACGTTGCCGTCTTTATCAAACTCATGGCCTTCGATTTCGTGGCGGATCTCCGCAGCGATGGGATCCAGCCTCCGGTTGGAGTAGCTGACATACCAGCCAGTGATGGCGAACGTGGAGACAAACTGCAACAGGCCTAGGATCAGGCCGACGTTGATGTTGCCCCACACCTTGGTGGACATAAACTCGACGGCGTAGTCAGCCAGCAGGACATACGCGAAGTACCACAGCAGAAAAGCGACGGCCATCGGGAATACAAAGCTGCGGTGACGTTTGCGCAGTTCCTGGAACCGCTCCGTCGACTGGACCTGTTCGAAGTCCACGGACGCCGCTGCGTCCGGAGTGTGGGCATCGTTACCCATCGTTCCTCCTCGTTGAGTCTTGCCTGGTTCACACCGGCGGGCGCCCCAGCACCATTCCGCTGATGTGACTGCAATCACTCTGCGCCGTGGCGGCACGGCACAACAGGGGCAGCGGCGGAACGCTCGCTCAACGGTCGCGATGCTGCGACAAACGGCACCCGCCGCTACGCTGGGCACCATGCCGGACTCCCCTCTCCTGACCGCCGCAGCAGTTGCGGTGATTGTTTTGGCGATCGCCGTCGTCGTCGGCGTGGGAGCTAAAGTGCTGCGGTCCTTCCGTGAACTCGGCACCGATGCCGAGCGTGCCACCTACAACACCCTCCACGCCGCGTCCCGTGCCGGGCAGCACCTGCGCACCGGGCTCAATCCGGCGGGCGCCGCGAAGGCGTGCCGGCAGTTGCGGACCCTCCTGGGCTGCAGTGCGCTGGCGATCACCGATACTGCCGGCGTGCTCGCCTGGGACGGTGTCGCCGAGGAACTGAAACCCCGCTTGATGGACCTGGCCGCAGACGTCCTGATCGGAGGCCGGACTACTGTGCTCCAGGCGCGTGACCTGGCTGCGAATCCTGCCGCTGGCAACCTCGCCGCCGTCATCGCGCCGGTGCGTGCCGGATCACGGGTGGTGGGGGTGGTGGCCGCCTTTGCCCCCCTTGCAGGGGCCGGGCTGGTCCGCGCCACCAGTGAAGTGGCGGACTGGGTGGCGGTCCAGGTGGAACTGGCCGAGCTGGATGCTTCCCGGACGCTGCTGATGGAAGCGGAGGTTCGTGCACTGCGGGCGCAGATCAGCCCGCACTTTATCTACAACTCGCTCAACGCGATCGCGTCGTTCATCAATACCGACCCGGCGCGGGCCCGCGAACTGGTGGTGGAGTTCGCGGACTTCACCCGGTACTCCTTTCGCCGCCACGGCGATTTCACAACCCTCGCCGAGGAACTCCGCTGCATCGACAGGTACCTGCTCCTTGAACGTGCCCGCTTCGGCGAACGGGTTCAGGTCAGCCTCCGAATAGCCCCGGAAGTGCTGGGCACCGTGATCCCGTTCCTGAGCTTGCAGCCGCTCGTGGAGAACGCGGTGCGGCACGGGCTTGAGGCCAAGGAGGGGCCGGGGCACATCAGCATCACCGCCAATGATTCCGGCGCTTTCGCGGAGGTCACCATCGAGGACGACGGCGTGGGCATGGACCCTGCCCAGCTCCAGTCGATGCTTGCCGGCCACACCGACGGCGAACACGTGGGGCTGCGCAACGTCGATGCCCGCCTCCGGCAGGTCTATGGCGATGACCACGGCCTCGTGATCGAGACGGCGCCCGGGGAGGGGACCCTGATCACCATGCGCGTGCCCAAGTCCCAGCCCGACCACGACGCCTGAGCCACCCAATCTGATTCCAGCCGCCCCCGGCGGATAATGTAGGACCATGATTAATGTCCTCGTCGCCGATGACGAGCTGCCCGCAGTGGAAGAACTGGCCTACCTCCTGGGCCGGGACGACCGGATCGGCACCATCCACCGCGCCACCTCCGGCTCAGAAGCGCTGAGGGCCCTCACCACTCAATCCGTGGACGCTGTCTTCCTGGACATCCACATGCCGGCAGTGTCCGGGCTGGACATTGCCAGGGCCATCGCGCGCAGCAGCCATCCGCCGGCGGTGGTCTTTGTCACTGCGGACGAGGACTGCGCCCTGGAGGCATTCGAGCTGGCCGCCGTGGACTACCTGCTGAAGCCGGTCCGCGCCGAACGGCTGTCCCGGTCAGTGGGACGGATCAGCGAACTGCTGCGCGAGGGCGGCGGCCCGGCTCCGGAGATGATCACCGTGGACCAGGGCGGCACCACCCGGATGATCAGGCGCGACGACGTCACGTACGTCCAGGCCCAGGGAGACTACGCACGGCTTCACACAGTTGATGCGAGCTACCTGATCAGGGTTCCCCTGGCCGACTTGGAGCAGCAGTGGGCGGCTGCGGGCTTCATCCGTACGCACCGGTCCTACCTGGTGGCCCTGAAGCACGTGGCCTCGATGAAGCTGGCCGCGGACGGACCAAGCGTCACAGTCGCCGGGGCCAACCTCCCCATCAGCCGCCGGCACCTGCCCACTGTCCGGGAGAAGCTGGAAGCCACCCGCATACGGCCGCAATCATGACGCGGGTCCGGGTCACGGCCCCGCACTCCGCAGCCCGGCCGGCGATGCAGTCGCGGGAGGCCGCCGAGGAATCGGAGGTGGGGCAGCTTTTTGTCAGGTCGCTGATCCGCACCCAGCTCCGGCTGGCGCTGGTAGTGGCCGGCGGATTCCTGCTGGTCCTGTGCTCGTTTCCGTTGCTGCTGGCGGCAGCACCGGGCCTGGCCGAGATCCGGGTGGCCGGCATCCCTTTCGACTGGCTGCTGTTGGGCGCCGGCATCTACCCGGTGACCGGGCTCAGCGCCTGGCTGTACATCCGCAGCGCGGCCCGGAACGAGTCCCGGTACCGCGACCTGGCCGAGGACAAGTGATCCTCCCGTGAGTCCCGCCGTCGGACTGGTGGCCCTTGTGGTGGTTTCCGTGGCCACTGCGGTCATCGGGTTCTATGGCCTCCGGATCTCCCGCACGACGGGCGATTTCTATGTTGCCTCCCGGACGGTCCGTCCGTGGTGGAACGCCTCGGCGATTGGGGGCGAGTACCTGTCCGCGGCCAGCTTCCTGGGCGTGGCCGGCCTGATCCTCCTCTCGGGGACGGACGCCCTGTGGTTTCCGGTGGGCTACACGGCCGGGTACCTGATGCTGTTGCTCTTCGTGGCCGCCCCGCTGCGCCGCTCGGGCGCGTACACCATCCCGGACTTCACGGAAGCCCGGCTGGATTCACGGGCAGTCCGGCGCGTGACCAGCGTTGTGGTGGTTGTGGTGGGGTGGCTGTACATCGTGCCGCAACTCCACGGTGCGGCATTGACCATCAGGATCACCACCGGGCTTCCGGGTTGGGTGGGATCCGTGTGCGTGGTGATCGTGGTGTGCCTGACGGTGGTGGCCGGCGGGATGCGCTCCATTACCTTTGTCCAGGCCTTCCAGTACTGGCTAAAGCTCACGGCACTTGCCGTCCCTGTCCTCTTCATCGTGTTCACCCTCCTGGGCAGCGGAAGCACCGCCGTCGCTCCCGCCGTCGTGAACCCCACCGGGCTTGCTCCCGCGGGCCCGTACCAGAACATTTCATTGCTGGTGGCACTGCTGTTCGGCACCCTGGGCCTGCCCCACGTCCTGGTCCGCTTCTACACCAACCCTGATGGGCACTCAGCGCGCCGGACCACGCTGATCGTGCTCGGGTTGCTTTCGGTGTTTTACCTGTTTCCCACCGCGTACGGGCTGCTGGGACGGATGTTCAGGCCCGAGCTCGCGCGCTCAGGACAGGCAGATGCGGTGGTACTGCTCCTGCCAGGGCAGCTGATCGGCGGAACAGCGGGAGACCTGCTCTCGGCCCTGGTGGTGGCCGGAGCGTTTGCGGCTTTCCTCTCCACTACATCAGGACTGGTGGTCTCGCTCGCCGGTGTGATCAGCCAGGACGTCCTGGGCGGCAGTGTCCGCGGTTTCAGGCTTGCCGCCGTCATCTCGTCGCTGGTCCCCTTGGGCTTTGCCTTAGCCACCGACTCCCTGGCCCTGGCCGGCAGCGTGGGCCTGGTGTTCGCCTTTACCGCGTCCACCGTCTGTCCGGTCCTCCTCCTGGGCATCTGGTGGCGGGGCCTTACCGACACCGGCGCCATTGCCGGGATGGTGACCGGCGGCCTTCTCTGCGGCGGCGCCATGGTGTCCGGTTCCGTCCTGGGCGCCGCGGGCACCCCTTTCTGGCTGGCCCAGCCGGCGGCCTGGACGGTTCCGGCCGCGTTCGCCGTGATGGTGCTCGTCTCGCGCGCCACCAAAGGGCGCGTGCCACGGACCATGTCACGGCTCATGACCCGGCTGCACACCCCGGAAAGGCCATTGGTCACCGAACGCTGAAAACCGGCTGCCCCTCGCGCGGGAACTGCCCAGGGTGGACAATTACGGCATGTCCACGCAGGACGAACGAACACCCGCCGAGTCCGAAGGTGTCCCGCCGTCGGTCCGGGCGCAGCTGCTCGCCACCGAACACTGGAGCCTGCTGGCTTCCCGGAGCACCACCCAGGGTGAAGTGCTGACCCGGATCAGCATGTTCCTGATGTTCACCTCCGCGAGCCTGGTCAGCCTTGCGCTCGTGGGCCAGGCAACCAGGTTCTCGGACACGTTTGTCATGCTGGCTATGATCGTCCTCTCCACCGATCTGCTGATCGGCCTCCTCACGCAGGTCCGTGTCCTCAACGTTGCCATGGAGGACCTGATGTATGTCCTGGCCATGAACCGGCTGAGGGCGGCCTACGTGGACCTGGATCCCGGCATTGCGAAATATATGCTGGCGGGCACACACGACGACCAACCGGGCATGGACCGGACGTATTACTTCCTCAGCGGCCGGAGTACGTGGAGCCACGTTGCCGGGAGCAGCATGGTCTTCATCATCATGGCCAACGCCGCCCTGACGGCCATCCTGCTGGGCACGTCCGTCACCCTTCTGGGCTGGCCAACACCGACGGCGGTCCTGCTGGGGTCGGCCAGCGGACTCGTCTTTGCCGGGGCTTCAATGGTGCACGGCTACCGGCAGTACCGCGACGTGTGGCCGGCGTTCACGCCGCTGTCCCCCACTCCACCGGGCGGGGACTGAGCCAGGCAGTCAGCCCGGACGGATTCAGTCGATGGCGGCCATCAGTTCAACCACCCGGTCCAGGAAGGCGTCCACCTGGCTTTCTTCGTAGCCGTCCTTGCCGACGGCGGGACGGAAGACTGCGCGGCGGACGTTGTCCACGCTGAGCGGCTTGTCCTCTTCCAGGTAACCGATCAGCTCACGGCAGAGCCGATCCACATCCACCGTGCTGTAGCTGCGGGCCTTGTTTTTGGACGGCCGGCGGAACCGCTCGCCGTCGGGCCTGTGCAGGCGGCCGCGGAGGATTCCGGACAGGTTCCCGATCTCGCGCAGCCAGGCTTCTTCGCCGCTGGCGGCAATCAGTTCATCCCGTTCACGACGGGCAAACGCATCTTCGAGCCTGTCCAATGCGGCATCCACCACGGCGGCAGAGTAACCGCCCTTGACGGGGTCGAAGGACACGGCGCGGACGTCTCCGCTTTTGACGACGTGGGTGGCGGCCTTCGGCGTTTCCAGTGACACGCGCGCCCGCTGGAGGAACTGGTCCACCTGCTTGGCGTTGTACCCGTATTCGCTGCGCGGCACGCGTTCAAAGGACGCGGGGATGTGCCGGTGAAAGTCCAATGCCACTATGTTTCCTTCAATGCTGTTCAGCCGGATCGGTTGGGTACCAGTCTAAGGGCGCCTCCGGGCCGGCATGGTTTTCCAATTGGGGATTCCCGGTCAGGCGCCTGCCACCAGGACGTACAGGACGAAAGCCAGGGGACATGCAAAGACTATGGAATCAAGGCGATCCATAACACCGCCGTGGCCAGGAAGGATGCTGCTCATGTCCTTGATGCCCAGCTCGCGTTTGACCATGGATTCGGCGAGGTCCCCTGCCGTCGAGGCAGCCACCACGCCCACCGCCAGGACAAGGCCCACCCACCACGGTTTGTCCAGCAGGAAGATGCTGGCCAGCACACCGATCAGCATGGCGCCCGCAATGGAGCCGGCAAAACCCTCCCACGACTTCTTGGGGCTGATTTTCGGGGCCATGGGATGTTTGCCCAGTGATGCTCCCACCAGGTAGCCGAACGTGTCGTTGGAGACCACCAGAAGCAGCATGACGGCCACCTGCCAGGCGCCTTGGGGAACCGTGCCACCGGGCCACAGCCCCAGGGGCGTCACACCGCCAGCAGCGTGCAGCGGCAACGCGGCAAAGCTGATGAAGAACGGCACCCAGCCGAGGGTGAAGACGCCGGCGAAGATGCTGTTGGCCGAGCCGGCAGCACTTTCGATCGAACGCCACAGCAGCACGGCGATACAGCTCAGGAGCATGGCAAAGAGCAGGCTCTCGAGTCCACCGAAGTAGGCGACAAAAGGCATGGCCACCGTCCCTGTCATGACCGGAACAATGGGCATCCTGGTGCCGTTGGCCTCGAGGGCGCGGAAGATCTCCCACACTCCGAAGATCGCGAACGTAGTGGTTACCGCCACGAACCCCAAGGGAAGAAAGAGCAGCCCGCCCAGGACGGCAATCAGCATGGCCAGCCCCACAGCCGTGGCTGCCGGGAGGTTCCGCCCGGCTTTGGGGGTGGGGTTGGCCCGGGCCAGCCTGCCTTTCATGTGCGCCCGTTGTGCGGGAGCCTGCTCTGCCTGGCCCATCAGACTTCGAGCAGCTCTGCTTCCTTGCGCTTGAGCAGCTCGTCGATGCCGTCAACGTGGGCCTTGGTCAGGGCGTCGAGTTCCTTCTCGGCGCGGGTGCCTTCGTCTTCGCCGGCCTCGCCGTCCTTGACCAGCTTGTCCAGGGTTTCCTTGGCCTTGCGGCGGATGTTGCGAATGGAAACCTTCGCGTCCTCGCCCTTGGTTTTGACGATCTTGACGTATTCCTTGCGGCGCTCCTGTGTCAGGTCCGGAATGGTGATGCGGATGACGTTGCCGTCGTTGGACGGGTTGGCGCCCACCTCGGAGTCGCTCAGTGCGCGTTCGATGTCGCGGAGTGCGGTTTTGTCGAACGGGGTGATGAGGATGGTGCGCGCGTCCGGGATCGCGAAGGAGGCGAGCTGCTGCAGCGGCGTGGGTGAGCCGTAGTAGTCCACCAGGACCTTGTTGTAGAGGCCGGGGTTTGCCCTGCCGGTGCGGATCGAGGCGAAGTCTTCCTTGGCTACCTCAACGGCCTTGTCCATTTTCTCTTCGGCTTCGAGCAAGGTTTCTTCGATCACGGTCTCTCCTCAGAAATCAGTGCAGTCCGGGTGCCGGTTTCCTGCACAAGCTTGGTTCAGTGCTGCTGGTTCCATCGTGGGTCCCGCCAGCGGGGATGGATCTGTCCTGAAAACATCCTAGCCGTTGCTAGGCGGTCACCAGGGTGCCCAGCTTTTCGCCGAGGATGGCGCGCGTGACGTTGCCTTCGCCTTCCATACCAAAGACCACCATGGAGAGGTTATTGTCCTTGCACATAGTCATGGCCGTCTGGTCCATGACCCTGATGTCGCGGCGCAGGGCGTCGTCGTAGCTCAAGGTCTCCAGGCGCTCGGCCGCGGGGTCCTTCTTGGGGTCGGCGGTGTAGACGGCATCCACCCCGCTCTTGGCCATCAGCACCACATCCGCATGGACTTCGAGTGCCCGCTGGGCCGCCACCGTATCGGTGGAGAAGTAAGGGAGGCCGGCGCCCGCACCGAAAATGACCACGCGGCCCTTTTCCATGTGCCGGATGGCGCGGCGGGGAATATAGGCCTCAGCCACCTGGCCCATGGTGATGGCGCTTTGGACGCGCGTCTCAACGCCGGCCTGCTCCAGGAAGTCCTGCAGGGCCAGGCAGTTCATGACCGTGCCGAGCATGCCCATGTAGTCGGCCCGCGACCGGTCCATGCCGCTTTGGGACAGTTCCGCGCCGCGGAAGAAGTTACCGCCGCCGACGACGATGGCTACTTCCACGTCAGGAACCGCCGCTGCGATCTGCTTGGCGACGTCGCGGACGGTTTCGGGATCAACGCCCAGCTTTCCGCCGCCGAAGACCTCACCTGAGAGCTTCAGGAGGACGCGGCGCCTGCTCTTCTCCGACTCGTTGGACGTTTTGACGGCTTCCATGGGTGCCTTCCCGTTCGTGAACTCTGAAAAAAGGTTATCCTGCCGGGCGGCCAAAGGTCTCATCCGGCGTTTGGCCCGGCGCATGCAAAAGGGGCGGCCACCGAAGTGGCCACCCCCTTGCAGGTTCGACTAGGAGCCGACGCGGAAACGCGTGAAGGCAGTAGCCTTGACGCCGGCCTCTTCGAGGACCTGCGCCACGGACTTCTTGGCATCCTTGGCGAATGCCTGGTCAACCAGGACCTCGCCCTTGTAGAAGCCCGTTACGCGGCCTTCGACAATCTTGGTGAGGGCAGCTTCAGGCTTGCCTTCAGCCTTGGCAGTCTCTTCGGCGATGCGGCGCTCGGACTCAACCAGCTCGGACGGAACGTCCTCGCGGGTCAGGTAGTTCGGGGCCATGGCGGCAACGTGGACAGCGACGTCGTGTGCGGCGGTGGTGGCGGCTTCGCCTTCACCGTCGACAGCGAACAGGACGCCGACCTGGGCCGGGAGGTCCTTGGAGGTCTTGTGCAGGTACGCGTCGACCGTTGCGCCCTCGATGCGGGAGATGCGGCGGACAACAACCTTTTCGCCCAGGACAGCGCCTTCTTCGACGACGACCTCGGACAGCGGCTTGCCATCGACGTCGGTGGCCAGCAGGGTGTCGAGGTCGGCTGCGCCGGACTCCACAGCCACGGCCAGGACCTTGTCGGCAAGCTGGATGAACTTGTCAGCCTTGGCAACGAAGTCGGTCTCGCAGTTGACCTCGATCATTACGCCGACGCCGTTGGTGACCTTGGCGGCAACCAGGCCTTCGGCGGTGGAGCGGCCTTCACGCTTGGTCGCGCCCTTGAGGCCCTTGATGCGGATGATCTCGATGGCCTTCTCGGCGTCACCGTTGGCTTCGTCAAGAGCCTTCTTGACATCCATCATGCCGGCGCCGGTGCGCTCGCGCAGAGCCTTGATATCAGCGGCAGTGTAGTTCGCCATGTGAACCCCTCTGTCTAGAAAATGTATGTGGTGTACGGACCGACAGGACAGCAGCCCACGAGAGTGGGCCGCCGTCCTGTCAGCAGTTCCGGTGCTGCTGGCAGCGCCGGTAATCCGGATTTACTTGTGTTACTTGTCGGCGTCGGCGGCGGGAGCCTCGGCAGCGGCCGGTGCTTCCTCAGCTGCGGGAGCCTCGGCAGTTGCCGGTGCTTCCGGGGCGGCCGGAGCGGCAGCCTCTTCAGCCTTGCTGCCTTCGAGGAGTTCGCGCTCCCACTCAGCCAGCGGCTCTTCCGGAGCCTCCGTGGTGCCGGTGGCGCGCTGGTTGCGGGCGATGAGGCCCTCAGCAACGGCGTCGGCGACAACGCGGGTCAGCAGGTTCACGGAGCGGATGGCGTCGTCGTTGCCCGGGATCGGGAAGTCGACTTCGTCCGGGTCGCAGTTGGTGTCCAGGATGGCCACAACCGGGATGTTCAGCTTCTTGGCTTCGTCAACAGCAAGGTGTTCCTTCTTGGTGTCCACGATCCAGAGCACCGAGGGTGCCTTGGTCAGGTTGCGGATACCGCCGAGGTTGGTCTCAAGCTTGGTGAGTTCGCGGCGAAGGAGCAGCAGTTCCTTCTTGGTGTATGCAGAGCCGGCGACGTCGTCGAAGTCGATCTCTTCCAGTTCCTTCATGCGCTGGATGCGCTTGGAGACGGTCTGGAAGTTGGTCAGCATACCGCCGAGCCAGCGCTGGTTCACGTAGGGCTGGCCAACGCGGGTAGCCTGCTCAGCAATTGCTTCCTGGGCCTGCTTCTTGGTGCCGACGAAGAGTACGGTGCCGCCGTGTGCAACGGTGGCCTTGACGAACTCGTAGGCGCGGTCGATGTAGGACAGCGACTGCTGGAGGTCAATGATGTAGATGCCATTGCGTTCCGTGAAGATGAATCGCTTCATCTTCGGGTTCCAACGGCGGGTCTGGTGTCCAAAGTGGACGCCGCTGTCAAGCAGCTGGCGCATAGTTACGACGGGCATGCCGGCGCTCCTTCCGGCAGGTCATTCATGAGAAGGCCCTGAGGCCCTCTTACCCTGCCAATAGTTGACGGTTGTTAGCGTAGTCCGGGACGGACCGTGCTCCTGGCATCCCTTGCACTTCCCATCAGGACCATGGGGCCCTGACCGCGGGAGGCACAAGCCTCCTCACACGAAGCCGGGGGCGACAGATGAGGAGGGCTGGATGCGCGTAGTCAGCTGCTGCTCCCCCGCACCTCTGAATGAGACGTGCTGACGCATAGCGGACACACGGATTTCCCGCTGACACGACAAACGTTGAGGGCACAGCAAACTGCTCCACCAAGTGTACTACAGGCACCCCGATCCTCCGGACATCGTGGAGGCCACCGCAGAGCGTTTTCCACATAGCCAAAGCGGTCCCTGCCGCAGGTTGGAATGCAGCGGCATGCTGGGCGGATGAAAGCTCCAGCGTTGCTCGCCGCGGTCCTGCTGCTTCCGGCATCCATCGCGCCATCCGGAGAGGTTCTCACCGCCGGCCCGGCCCCCGTCCCGGGAGGCCGGATTCCGGTTCTTCCGGCATCTGCCGGACGAATGCCGGCCGAGCCGGCCTGGGAGTGGCCCCTCGCGCCAAGGCCTCGGGTGCTGCGCGCGTTTGATCCTCCGGACAAGCCATGGATGAGCGGGCATCGCGGGGTGGACCTCGGAGCCGCGCACGACGGCATTCCGGTTACCACGCCCGAGTCGGGCACCGTCAGTTTTGTGGGCGTGGTGGTGGACCGGCCGGTGGTCACCATAGATCACGGGAACGGACTCCGCAGCAGTTTCGAACCCGTGGACAGCTCGCTGCGGGCCGGAGACGCGGTGGCCAAAGGGGACACGATCGGCACCCTGCTGCCGGGACACTGTGGCACCCGGCCGTGTGTCCATTGGGGCGTCCGGCGGGGGGAGGAATACCTCAATCCACTTCGTTTCGTTGTGGACCTCAGGCCATCCGTCCTGCTTCCCCTTGGCCCCGGCCAAGGAACGCATTGAGGAGCCTGGGCCGCGTGGTCAGGAGTTCGGGGGCTTTGCCTCAGCCCGGGGTGAGGACGCAGAACTCGTTGCCCTCCGGGTCGGCGAGGCAGACCCAGGGCACATCGCCCTGGCCGAGGTCGGCCTCGGTGGCACCCAGGGCCCTCAGCCGGGCCACCTCCGCCGCTTGATCGTCACCGGGGTACGGCATCAGGTCGAGATGGACACGGTTCCACACCGTCTCCTCGCCGGTCGTACGAAGCAACTCCAAGTACGGCCCCACACCCTCGGCCGAACGCAGCCTCGCGTGGTCGTCGTTTACTTCGTGAAGGGTCCAGTCCGTAGCTTCGCTCCAAAACCGGGCCATGGCCCGCGGATCCGCGCAGTTGACCACCACCGTGGCGATCGGCCCGGTGTCCCGGTAGAGCTCCCGAGGCTCCAGCACGCAGAACACATTGCCCTCCGGGTCGGCCAGGACCTTCCACGGCACATCACCCTGACCAATATCCGCAGGCGTTGCGCCGAGTTCAAGCAGGCGCGAGACAAGCTCCTTCTGATGCGCCACCGAGGTGGTGGCGAGATCGATGTGAGTGCGGTACCTCACCGTCTCAGGGTCCGGGACTGTGACCACATCTACACAGACCGCGGCGGGGTCCGGCCAGGCGAAGCCCACAGGCTCCACATTGGTCACGCCGGGCCCCTCGCTGGAAACACCCCAGCCAAGCGCCTCCGCCCAAAACCGGCCGAGGGACGAATCATCCCGAGCCTTGAAATTCACCTGAACAAGTCGCAGTGCCATAACTCCCGATCCTAGTACCGAGGCAACCTGGCCCAGTTTCTGGCACCCTTGACTGCCGCCGAGCGTTGCCGGCTTGTTGAGCGGATGCCACAATGCGTAGGTGGGCGCAGTTACGGTGACGGGCCTCGAGATTACCTACCAGCGAGCAGGATCAGGGGAACCACTCATCCTTCTCCATGGCGGCTTTGGATTCGACAGCCGATCCTGGGGCCCGCAGCTCGACGGCCTCGATGACGAGTTTGACGTCATCGCTTGGGACGCTCCGGGCTGTGGAGGATCCGCGGATCCGCCTGAGTCCTTCTCCATGGATCACTACGCGGACAGCCTTGCCGAGTTCGTGAGGGCGATCGGCCTGACACGCCCGCACCTCCTTGGCCTTTCGTTCGGTGGCGCGCTCGCCCTGGCCCTCTATGCGCGACATCCCGCCCTGCCCAGGAGCCTGATCCTGGCCGGGGCGTACGCCGGGTGGGCCGGCTCCCTGCCGCCTGACGAGGTGCAGCGGCGAGTCCAGCGGATCAGCGAGGAAGTTGCCCAGCCGCCCGAGGAATGGCTGCCCAAGTACCTGCCGGGCATGCTCACCGCGTCTGCCCCTCGAGAAATGGCCGAACAGACACTCGCGCTGATGTCCGATATCCATCCGCGTGCCAGTCTGACGATGCTCCGAGCCATGGCGGATGCCGATCTTCGAGGCATACTCCCTGCCATTGATGTCCCGACGCTGGTGCTTCATGGCGAACTCGACGAGCGATCGCCGCTGGCTGTCGGGAAAGAACTGCACACGAAGATCCCCGCATCGCAGTTCGTCGTACTCCCCGGCGTCGGGCACCTGAGCAACATAGAGGCCGCCGACGCCTTCAACCTCGCCGTAAGGACGTTCCTTCGTTCGCTCAGCGGGCCCACCAGGCTTTGACCGGCAGCCAGCCTGCTTCAGGCTTTGCCTGGCCGGAGCTTAGACGATTGCGGAAATGCCCGTGATGGCGCGTCCGGTTACCAGGGTATTGACCTCATGCGTGCCCTCGTACGAGTAGATGGCCTCCGCGTCTGCGAAGATCTTGGCCATCTCGAAGTCAGTGACGATCCCGTTTCCGCCCAGGAGGCTCCGCCCGATCCCTACGCTTTCGCGCATCCTGGCCGTCGTAAAGGCCTTGGCCAGCGCCGACTGCTCGTCCTTGGCCTGGCCGGCGTCCTCGAGCTGGGAGAGCCGGACCATCATGCCCAGGGAGCTGACGGCGTTCCCCAGGATCTGCACCAGCTGGCTCTGGACCAGCTGGAACGATGCCAGGGGGCGGCCGAACTGGTGGCGCTCCACGGCGTAGCGGCGGGCTACGTCAAAAGCGGCCAACTGCTGGCCAACGGCCTGCCAGGCAACACCGAGGCGGGTGACCTTGAGGACCTTGTTGGTGTCACGGAAGCTGTTGGCGTTGGCGAGCTTGAAGAAGTCCGGCACCACCACGCTGTCCAGGCTGATGTCGGCGTTCTGGACGGTGCGCAGCGAGATCTTGTTTTCGATCTTGGTGGCAGTGAAGCCGGGGAGCTTTGTATCCACCAGGAAGCCCTTGACCTGGTTGTCGGCGAGGTCCCGTGCGTAGATGACAACCCAGTCCGAAAAAGTAGCGTTGCCGATCCACCGCTTGGCGCCATTGAGGATCCACGAGTCGCCTTCGCGCCGGGCTGTGGTGCGGGTCCCTCCGGCCACGTCCGAACCACCCAGCGGCTCAGTCAGGCCGAAGGCCCCGATCTTCTTCAGCGAATAGATGTCGGGAAGCCAGACATCCTGCTGTTCCTGAGAGGCCAGCGCCTCAATGGAACCGGTGAAGAGGCCATCGTGGACTCCCATAAACGTCGAGATGGAGGTGTCGGCCCGGGTGACTTCCGCGTGCATCAGGCCAGCGAAGAGATTGGAGTGCCCTTGGCGCCTGACCGGGCTGACCAGGTCGATCTCGGCCAGCCTGGGAATGAGTTCCATCGGGAATTCGCCCCTGTTCCAGCAGTCCACGGCGATCGGGCGGACTTCGCGGGCCAGGAAGTCCCGCACTTCCGCGAGCCGGTCCTGCTCTTTGCCGGTGAGGAGCTGTTCAAAAGCGAAAAAGTCACCGTCGGCGTAGGGAAGGTCGTTGATGTCAATGGATTTCCTGGACATGTTTTCCTCGCTGGGGATCAGTGCTGGCGGAAGGGCTATTAGGGATGGATGTCCCCGGAGTAAGTTACTGGTGAGTAACATACCGCATTGTCGGCCTTAAACAAAAGAAGCCGCGGCCTGATGTGGCCACGGTCCTCCGGCGGCATCCAGCCATGCCGCGCTCTCATGTAGATCATCATCAAAGAGCCCCGCGTAAGTATCCAGCGTAAGAACTGCTGTGGCATGGCCCGCTATCCGCTGCACAACGTCCACATTTGAGCCTACGCGGACATGCAGGCTAACAGCAGTGGGCAGGAGGTCATGCGGCGTCAGGGTAGGCAAGCCCTTTAGAGCGGCGCGGGGTGGCCGTCCAGTCAACCCGGGGAAAGCTGTTCACTCTGGCCCTGGTTCAGGTATTGCCCTGATCACCCGGGAGGAGTGCAATAGTACGAAGACACCACCGAGCGGGAGCCGCCATGATAGTCCGGGACACTTTTGTCATCCCAAGCTCAATATGGCTCGGTGCGACGTCATGAAAATGAAGGAGCATGCCGGTCTCATCTGGGGCCTTATAGGTGCAGCCATCGCAGTCTTGGGGACGATCAAGACGCTCCTGTCCATCTCGACCGGTAACGATTTCAGCCTGCAGAAGGCCGGCTTCTACGTGGGAGCCACTGCCGTGATCATTTACTTCGGCGCCTTTATGGCGATAATCGTCGCTGCCATTCTCCTTATGATCGCCAAGCTGATGGTAGGCGAGGAAAAGAGCGAGGGTGACTCCGTCATGTATCCAGTTCTGTGGGTCGCGGGAGCTGTGGGCCTGTGGTTCGCCGGGGCGATAGTGTTCTCAGACTGGCTGAAATACGAGGATACCGATGCTTTTGGCCAGGGCGCTTTTGCGCTTCTTGGCCTTGCGGCCCTAGCCGGAACAATTTATATGTGGCGCCAGAAGACGAAAACGGCGCAGACGGAACAGTAGGCCTCGCCCTGGGTGCGCATGCGCCTGCTTTAGCCTTACCCCACCCCACCTCCACTGGACGGCGGCATCGCTGGCGTGCAGACCTGCGCGTCGATTGCTTCCTGGTTTGCGTCCTACGGCTCGACAGTCTTTCGGTGCTGGAATACCGTGGCAGCAGAGCCAATCTTTGAGGTCTGGGTTCGCCCAGTGCTGCGGGAGCCGTGCCAGGCATGGGTGCAGGCGGCAGGCCCGTAACCGTGACCGCCGTCTCCGAAGGTGGCATCACGCCGCGGTCCCTGGACGGCGTCCGCTGGTCAACGACCTACCCGAAGGCCTGCCGTTCGGTGGCCTTCTCCTCGCAAGTCTCGGAGCAGAAGCCGCCGTCGAGTCGTGGCATGTGCCGGCAGTAGAGGCAAAGCGAACCGCGCTGCTCGAACCAGCGCGCAATGCGATGGACCACAGGCAGTTCGGTTGGGCTGGTGGCTGTATCGCCGACCAAGCCCGTCCGCCAAGGCGTCCCAGGGACGTGGCGGCCAGGTTTCATGACGCTCACGAGCGAAGTATATCCACGCGATGGACATTATTGACTTGACCGTCACGTAACAAAGCAGGTAGAACGCGCGCGCGCCCGTTTCACTTCTATGGGACGGGCGCCTTTGGTTGTTTGGTTAGGCCGTGCAGCCGACGGCGAAGGCTGCCAGGTCGCGTCCGTTGAAGTGGGACGCGTCGCCGTGTTCTCCGCTGACAGTCATCGATGAAACGCTGAAGCCGGCTGTCGAGAGGTATGCCGCCAGAGAGTTGGCGTTCGAGGCGGCGGGGACCATGGTGTCACCGGGCGATGCGACGATCCGGTACTGAGTGTTCTTAGGTAGGGCCGCTAAGTGGGCGGCCGGGTTGCCAGACGATAGCAGCGCCCCCGCGTAGGCTTCCGCGATCTGCTTAGCCGAATTCTGCACGGATCCAACGGCACTGAGATCAACGACAGGGTCAACGCCGTACCAGCACGACGGCGAGGCGCCATCGATCAGGGTGTTGAGTGACGTCGTGGAACCCATCGACGCCGCGATGAACAATCTGACAGGCTGCCCGGACTTCTCTTGGGCCCACGCCATCAGCTCCTTCGTGTCCTGCACGGCGGCGGCGTTGCCCCATGCGTTGCGGTGGTAATCCGACGATGCGATGGCCCAGCCCTGCGCCCGGATCGAGTTCAGCCATGAGGAGTTCATACGGCCGTTGGCGTCGCCACCCTGGCCGTGGAACCACAGTGCAGTACCAGCGGGGACGCCGCCTGTCGGCAGGTCAATGCGGACGGTCTGGCCGTTCAACCTCGCCATGATGGTCCGTTCGCCATCGGCGTTTGCGGGAAGGCCAGTCGTTATCGGCACGGCAACCGGGCCGCTCGGCGCCGAACCAGCAGGACCAGCGGGTCCCTCGGTCGCGACGGCTGTAGGAGCCGGCACGGCCACCGAGGCCTCCTTGGGCTTGTCGGATACAAACACCCAGGCGAGGACGCCGAGGACGGCAATGGCGAGCGCTGCCCGGATTCGATCAGTCGCGGTCACTCGACAACCATAGCGAAGAGGGATAGCCCCTAGCTCCCACTCGAACCAGCCCCAGCGCGGCCCCCATGGGCCGCGCACAAAAGCCGCTGTGACGCCCGGGGAGAGCCTCGCGCAAAGATCGAGGGGCTACCCCCACAGGAGCCACACGCGGCCTGCTGATAGCCTGCCGGCGGCGAATGTACGGCCGCCCACTGAGGGCCTTAGATAGGCAGTTGCGGCCGTGCGCCGTCAAGCCCCTTTTGACCACCTGCGCAGAACAGGCCTCCTTCCCTTTATTGCAAGGGATCCAGGCCTTTAAGGTTGGTAGGGCTACTCGGACTTGAACCGAGGACCTTAGGATTAGCAATTCCTGTCTTTCGTCCGTTTCCGGTGGATACCGTTCCCCCGTAGATCCCAGGCGATAACGCCCTTCGAGTGGTTCCAACTGATCGTTGTCTGTCGACCCTGCTCGTTGTTTCCGGTGGGTAAGCGGTGGGCGAAAGCCACCGTCTGTGTCTACCCCATTCGATGGAGGGCTGTCGGCAAGGATCTCGGTCGGCGGCGTCAGACGGGGAGCTTGGCACCCGGGTCGCCCGTGACCTCGGCAGGTCCAGGGCGACCCTGTACCGGCGATCCGAGAGTTGCCGCAAGCGTCGACCATCTGAGTTCGCCTTCTGCGGTGGATGGGTGGCGGTCTACGGGCATCTGCTGCGTCCCTCCGGGCCCGCCTACGAGCAAGACATGTCATCTATCGGTGCATCAGTCACCAGCACGCCAACGTCGCGACACCCTCCAACGACGTTGAGCAGCGGTTTTGTCGGAGGTGCCGTGCATCCTGAACTTACGAGACCGGACGCACGTAACTAGGAGAAGACAGATGACTGAGGGCCGGATTACCCAGCAGGACCTGGATTGGTGGCTGGAGTTTGCAACCTCCCGGGAGTGGACGTTCGCTAAGACCTATGCCGAGACGGCACCCCACCACTACATCGTCGAAGGGCGCACCTCGGGCGTGACCCACGAGGACATGGTTCGCGCCGCGCGCGTGATCCACACCTTCGGGCAGCCGGGCAAGTACTACTCGCTGACCAAGATCTATCTCCTCAGCCCCGACGGGAAGTACCGCTGGTGGACCGAGGACAACCACTTCACCGACACCACACTGGTCAACCGCGCAACCACTCGGCTGTTCTACGGAATCCAGAACGCACTCTCCACGGTCAGCGACATCGAGTCGCCGTACGACGCGGTCGCCACTATCTGGGACGTCGAGCACCCCATCGGCTCCGGGGAATCGAACCGTGTCAAGCGGCTCCTCGATGGTGCGCGGGGAAAGTACCCGCCCCACGTTCTCGACATCGGCTGCGGCACCGGTCGAGTGCTCGATCTTGGGCTCGCAAGTGCTGACCGCTACGCGGGCGTTGACTCCAGTCAGGCGATGCTCAACCTCCTGATCCGCAAGCACCCGAAGGCCGCAGCAATCTACCCGGTCGATTTCCGCGATGCACTCACCGCCAACACTTTCTCCCCGGGCCAGTTCGACTGGGTCTTCCTCGATGCTGCGGTCGAGATGACGGCCGAGCAGCGTGCCCAAGTAGAGCACATCGCCCGACTCGCGATGATCATTGTCGACGGGCACGAGTGGACTCTTCGTAATGTGAGAGAGAACTCTGCGGAGCGCGTCCGCGCGGAGTCCAACTCGATGAGGGCCGCGCCATGAACCGGACATCGGAGCCCTCATCGCTGTAGACCCTAGGACTTACGGATGGGGTTACACCCATCTCCTGCCGCCGGTATCTCCGTCACGATGCGCCATTTTGGAGCGAAGGTCGCAAACGCTCGGCTGGGGCGTCCTGCAACGACCGTCAGAGGCCCTCATCTGCTAAGGCGCGCACCAGTCGCACGCAGAGCTGTATCCGGTCCTCGCTATCCACTAGCCGGCCGCCTTGGGGATTCTGCTGGATCAGAACCCGCAACTGGTCATTAGAATCGAACGCCGTCAAGGCCTTGGCGACCTTGGTCTCGACGGTCTCACGGTCGTCTGGAAGGACGAGTTCGAAGGAGTCGTCATCACAGCGAATCTCGATGCGGGACTTCTTGAGCGTGAGGCCTGGGTCGTCGCGGCGCCACCAACTTGGTTTTTCGGCATCAGAACCAAGCGAGCCGTCGATCCAGGCCGCATGTAGCAGCGCGTCGCTGAAGTAGGCGGTGTAGTCGCTGCCGTGAAGCATCCGGAGGCGCTGATAAGCGAACCCGCCGGTCGTGGTGTCGTAGGTGCCGTGGTAGTAGCCATCACCCTTTGAGCTGCGGGCGCCGGAGTAGCGGACGAGGTAGTAGCGCCAGTCGTAGAAGTTGCGGGACTCGCGTTCAGGGAGCCACTGGGCGTGGATCGCATCGAGGGCGTCGCCCGGCTGGTTCGTGCCGGTCGCCGCCCGCGTGGCGACGTCGTCCAACAGAGCCATCAGCGGCTCGCGGATGTTCGCGAGATTCGCCCGAGACCCCGTGGTGAGCATGTCAGTCCAGGAGTCGTCCTTCTGGGAATTTCCGAGCTGGCGACGCGTTCCCTTCCAGCCAACATCGCGTGAGTAGTCCCCTTTCGTGAGCAGCGCGGCGCCGAGCAGGTCGCGCAGTTCCGGTCGGCTCACGTCTGCGAATGCTTCAGCCCGTGCTTCCAGCGTGGCTGCATCGAGCTCGAACGCCATGATGCGTCCCCGAACCAGTGGGTGGTCTTCGAGTTGATGCACGGCGTCAATGGCTTCTGGGTGCTCGTCCAGAAAGGACCACTTGAGGACCTCATCAGCGACCCAGTCGCTTCGGAAGGCCCCTGAATCCTCCAGTTCGCCGTGAACGATCAGCTTCTCGGTCTGTGCGACGTAGGCAGGCATGCGCTTGGAGTCGAGGAATGCGGCAGTGACATTGCGTAGAGAACGCAGGCGCTTGGCGATCTCGTCCTGACTGATCGTGTCGTCGGCCTGTCGCGCGAGCAGGACTCCGAAGAGGAGCAGCGTCTCTTGTGCCGTGAAGTCGGACCCGTACCGGACTATGCAGCCACCGAACAGGTCAGGAGTTGTGGAGAAGAGCGGAATCGATCCTTCCCCGGCGCCGCCGGCGGTGAACAGCTTGCTGAACTCGGCGCTCGGGTCGAGAGGAACTCTGATATGGGTGACGGGATCGGCGCCAACCCACGTGTCGAACGCGTGGAAGAAGAAGTCTCGATTCCGATCGGCATGTTTGTTGTCGGGGTCGGCGAGGGCGAGTCGGGCTCGTTCCTCGATCGGCCAAAGCCTTCGTGCCTGCTTGTCGTGCCACTTTCGGTCGGACTTCCCGTCGCGCCACTCGCAGATTTCGATGATGAAGGTGAGGTACCGCTCAAACTCGTCGTCGATCTTGTAGTCGCTCGCCGCTCGCTTCTCGTACTCCCAGAGCAGGTCGGCCCACACTCCGTCGATGCTCTCGACGAGGTGGTGGTGCCGGTCGGGGTCGGCTGACTTGATGATGCTTTCGAAGTCCGCCTTGAAGACCTCAAACGTCGTCAGTGGCTTCCCGCGCGAGTTCATCTTGATATAGAGGTCTTCCCCGTGGGCGATATCGACGACGGGGAGGAACAGGAACCAGATGGCACTGTTTTGGACCTCGGCGGGGCGAGCTGCGAGCCGGTCCCACACGGCGTCGATTTCGTCGGCGTGTGGGTCGAGCCGTCGATGGATCCCGTCGAGGACGACGAGCATCGACGAGATGGTCGGGTCGTGGCGCCACGGGTAGACGTACCACGGCTGGTCGCTGATCCAGTCCGATGGAGAGGCCGGCCCGCCTGGATACGGGTTCTTGGCGATCGTCTCGGTGAAGTCCCGGGCTGTCGGCCGGGTCGCGTAGGAGAAGCACAGCCAAGGGGGGGCCGGGTCGAGTTTGTCTGCGCGCGAAGCGACGTACCAATGCAACAAGAACAGGGTAGTGAGGCGTTGTTGACCGTCGAGTGGCTGCAGGACTCCGTCTCGAACGTCGCCGTACACGAAGTCGAGACCCATGTGCCTGTCAGTCGTGGCGGCTTCGATGACCTTGTCGAGGAAGCGGTCCCGGAGGAGGCTGACCTCTTCCTCAGCTCGGCCCTGCGCGAAGTCACGCTGGATGATCGGGATCTCGATCTCAGTGATGCGGGGACGGTCTCCAGCGGGTTCGTCGAATAGGCCGAGGAACGTGGTGGGGTAACCCTTCATGCGTGAACCTTGTCGGTGGGAGAGCTGTTGGCAAGCAAGAACGGCTCGACCTTAGCGATCAATGCAGTGCGGTAATTGTCTAAGTCTTGGGGACCCCACAAGGAGATCTGCTGGTCGGCTGCCGCCGTGTAGTACTTCAGGAAGACGTTTCGTGTGCAGGGCAGGATGTAGGCCCCGTCCTGGTCCAAAGCTATGACTTGTTCACGTTTCAATGCGAAGACCGCGTTGTTCAACTTGCTGTTGAGGTCCCTTTGCAGCAGTGCCAGGTTGCCTAGTCCGTGCATGTCTTCATCTGTGGTGTCAGTGCCCGGAGCACTGAATAGTGCTAGGACACGGCGGAAGATCCAGTCGAAACTCCGCTCATCGGTCTTACCGTCGGCCATGGCCAAATGGGCGACGATCTTGTCGATGATCTCCTCCACGTCGGCCCGCTGATCCGGCGGCCAGTCAGACTCTTCGATCTTCTTCTTGTGCGTCCGGAGCCAGTCTCGTCGCTCGGCCTCCTTCTCGAACGCTTCCGAGTTCTGAGCGTGGATGTGTTCCAGCGACCAGTTATCGACGTAGGCGTGGAACGAGAAGCGGCTCCCGATATCGCTGCTGCCGAGCACGGTCTCGACATTCATGAGGAGCAGGACGTGGGTGCACTTGCTGTTGTCCTTGCCGTAGCGCAGCAGCGAGACCTTGTTAGCAGTGAGATCAAGGCGCTTGCGGGTGCGGTCCACCAACGCCTCGCGGAAGGTCGAGTGGGTCTGAGATCTCGACAAGTCGATGAGGTCCTGGATCGAGTCGCCAATCTGGATGAGGTAGCCGATCCGGTGGTAGAGACAGCGGTCTTGGAACCACCCAGTCAGCAGTCCGTGGCGCTCGACGACGTCGCGCCAGAAGGCGGCCGTCGCTGTCGACCGACCATTCCTCATCTCGGCAGTGCGCCGCGCAATGTCCTTCGAGACTCGCTCAATGTCCTCCTGGACTTTGCTGAAGGTCCAGTAGCGGGGCCGTTCACGGAGGCCCGCCTTTGGCGTCATGGACTCGAAGAGGAAGTCGATGTGGGTCGACCTCTGGGTGGATGAGCGCGTGAGGAAGGCCCAGAACTGCGGATCACGGAGATCCCTCTCGAACCCGTCCCATTGGGCAGCGATCTCGTGTTGCCGCCCCGACTTGCCGCTGGCTGCGCCGCTGTTTGATAGCACCAGAGCCTTGATCAACTCCGAGTCCGTCAGCGGGATGCGATCACGGTTCAGGCGCGTAAAGAGTGCGGCGGCGTCGGTGCCCGGCGGCGCCTCGTACCAGATGACGTAGACCCAGTTAGCAAGTGCGGTGTAGAGATCGATGGCGGCCTGTCTGGCGTCCGGCTGTTCGTCGAACCACTCTTCGATAACGTCATACGCCTGTGCGATGTGATAGAAGTCAATGTTCTCATTACGGCGCGAGAAGTCGACGTTTTCGAGGAAGTCTCGACTGCCCTGTCGGGTTTCGTAGGTGAGCCGGTAGTCCAACTTGGAGTCGGAGTCGGACTTCCTGGCGACGTAATTCGTGATCAGGAACAGGGTTGTCAGGCGCTGCTGGCCGTCCACGAGTTCCCAGCTCCCATCATCGCGCTTTAGCACGACGATCGGCTGGAGGTAGTAGTCGGTGGGCTCTCCCCTGCCGGCTTTGCCCTTGTGGGTCTTGATGTCCTTCAGAAGCTGGCGCACTTCGTCGCGTCCCCACCGGTAGCCGCGCTGGTACGCGGCGACGAAGAACTCGCCTTGGATGAACGGCTTGTCGTCGTCGCCCTTCATCACGAGCCGGGGCTCAATCGTCGCCTCTGATCGAGCTGGTTGGTCAGCGTGTTTCCCCACGAGATAAGACTCTAGTGGGATGCCCCGACAGATTGGTGGATTGCGATGACGTGGGTCCCGACGGCGGGGCGCAGCGCACGCCTGACTCCTGAGAGAAACCGGCGGCTTCCAGATCCCGGACCTGCAGTGCCTTGTCCCGCTCGGCCGAGCTCACCCGCGCGGAACGCAGGCGCCCCACCGGTTCCGCTCCCCGGTGTCCCATCAAAGGTCCCATTGCAGAGATTCCGAGAACGCTGATGCGTCATGACTGAACCCCGCGCACATCTGTTGCATAAGGTCGGCAACCGACCCCAATGCAACGCAACCCTAGGGATACGAGATAGAGGCAAAGCCGACAGACCGCCGGCCTCGTCAAAGCTGCGAAAATGTCCCTATGACGCCACGCCTCTTCGATCCAAACTCCATCTGGCACCTGCCGGCCAGTCCGGAGCAGGTGTGGGCGATCATCGCGGAGGTGTCTTCTTCGCACCCAAGGAGATTGAGTTCGACGCCGGCGGCCACCTTGAAGGCATCGGCCGCGTCACGCTCAACGCAGAATCCCAGGGTGAGAAAACACGCATGGACATCGAATGGCGAGTCCGTCCGACCCAGGGTTGCATGAACTTCCTTTCCTGGGGTGGATGCTGATGGTGAGCGTATAACCCAGGTTCAGGTCGTGTTTGTGGTGTCGCATTCCCGTCCGGACAACAGCCTCCCTGAAGACAACGCCAGCCATGCCTAGGCCCCCACTCCAAATCGGCACTTGGGGGAGAATAAGCCGGGACGAGGTGAGCCCAGGAGTTTGGCGGGCCATGGCCCGGTTTCGTGACTTCGACGGCGTCACCCGGAAAGTAGAAGCGCGGGCTATAGCAACATCAAAGAATGACCGTGGCGCGAGAGCGGAGCGGCTGCTGATCGCTGCACTGACGGATCGGGCGATGCCGGCCGGGGAGGACATCACCGGTGACATGCGCATCACAAAGCTCGCCGTTATCTGGTGGGCGGAGTTTGAGGACACAGGCCGGGCGCTGAACACCCGGCGCCGGTACCGGGACATCATGGACAACTACGTCTGCCCGGGCGTCGGCGGCCTCCGGATCCGGGAAGCCACAGTCTCCACCCTGGACCGGTTCCTGAAGACCATGAGGACCAAGCACGGAAACGCCACCGCGAAGCTTTGCAAGACCGTCTTGTCAGTGGCGCTCAGCGTGACGAGCTCGGATTTGAGTGGGTCACTCCCCATACCTTCCGAAAGACGGTAGGAACCCTGTTGGAGGCTTCCTCAGGCATGGCCGTGGCATCCGCCCAGCTGGGGCACTCCAGCGAGAACGTCACGCGGAAGCACTACGTCCAGAAGACCCACGAGGCACCGGACAACACGACTCTGCTGGAGGCTTTCGGCCAGAGCATGGATTGAGTCCGGTGGGTTTCCGGTGGATGCCTACCTCAGAACTTCAAAAGAGAAGAGCCCCTGATCGGCGTTTCCGCAGCTCAGGGGCTCTTCTGGGGTAGGGCTACTCGGACTTGAACCGAGGACCTTAGGATTATGAGTCCCGCGCTCTAACCAGCTGAGCTATAGCCCCGTGCGCCCCGCGGATCCGCGTCCGTGCGGACTTCGGATCCCGCGGGGCAAAAACACTCTAGCAAATCCACGGAATGCCTTTAGACCACCTTGTCTTCGAAGCCGGCTCCCCGGTAGAGATCTTCAAAGGTCTGCAGCGTTCCCTGCATGCTGTGCGGCTCCACCATTCGACGGCTGGCCCGGCCCATTTCAGCCAACTGGTCTGCCGGCAGCTGAAGGACCCGCTTGATCTTCGCAGCGAGGTCGTCGCTGTCGTTGGGCGTGAAGAGATACCCGTTCTCGCCATCCCGCACCAGGTGCGGCAAAGCCATGGCATCGGCAAGCAAGACCGGCGTGGACGCCGACATGGCTTCCAGGGTGACGAGCGACTGCAGTTCAGCGGTGCCGGGCATGCAAAACAGGTCAGCCTTGATGTACGCCTCACGGAGATCTTCGTCGCTGGCCAGGCCCAGGAACTTCACCCGGTCCCCCAGTCCCAGCCGTTCCACCTGTGCCTCCAACGCGGGACGTACTTCACCGCCGCCAATGACCTCCAGATGGACGTTCATTTCCGCCGGTGTCTTGGACACGGCATCAATCAGCACGTCCACGTGTTTTTCCTCGGCCAGCCGCCCCACGAACAGCAACGTGGGGTGCTCGTGGCGTTCGATGACTTCCCCCGGCTGCAGCTCATAAGCCGACGAATCGATGCCATTGGAGAGCGGCAGCACCTTGCGGAGGAAGGCATGCTGGTGCATCGCCTTGGCGGCCAGCGGCGTGGGCGTGGTGATGACGTCGGCCTGGCCCATGACCTTGCCCATGTCCTTCCAGGAGATCTTGCCAATGATGTCCTTGAACCACTGCGGGAACGGCAGGAAGGGATTGAGGTTTTCCGGCATGAAGTGGTTGGTTGCCACAACCCTCACGCCGCGCTTCACGGCTTCGTACAGGACGTGCTCGCCGATCATGTAGTGGCTCTGGATGTGCACTACATCGGGCTTCACCCGATCGAACAAGAGACTGATTTCCTTTTTGATTTCCCACGGAAAGCAGATGCGGAAGTACTCGTGGGTCCACACACCGTGCGAGCGGAGCCGGTGCACCGTAGCTTCAGAGCGGAATTCCGTGAAGCTCTTCCCGTTGTCCGCCCGGCACGCCAGGACATGCACGTCATGGCCCCGTCCGGTCATTCCCTTGGCCAGGCGGTAGCCGAAAGTGGCGGCACCGTTGATGTGGGGCGGATACGTGTCCGCGGCGATCAGGATGGTCAGGGGAGGCTGGTCAGCGGGCGTTGTCACGTGGAGAGCTCCTGATGGTCTCGGTGCCGGCAGCTGAGGCTGACAGCACCGGTTGGCCGCTGGCACGGTGGTGCCGGGCCTCTTAGTGAAAATGATCTAGTGGGACGCCCGACCCGCGGCCTTCCGCGCATCCTTCTTGCGCTTGGTGACCTCGGGGTGGTGCCTGGAAAGGGCGATCACCCCAACGATAGCAAGGGAAGCAGCCGTACCCATGGCAATCGCCATCACGGCGTGGACGTCCGGGCGGAGTTCACCAAGGATGACGATGCCGATCGCGATCCCCACAATCGGGTCGATGACAGTGAGGCCAGCGATGACCAGGTCCGGTGGTCCGCCGGAATAGGCGTTCTGGACAAAGTAGGAACCCAATCCGCCGGCAGCCGCGATCGCCACGACGGAGTACCACTGCACGTTGAGCAGGACCAGCCCGTTGGGATCCAGCAGGTGCTTGCCGATGATCCGCGTCAGGACGGCCACGAAGCCGAACAGGACACCGGCACCCAGGATGTACACGAACGCGCTCATCCGGTGCCGGAACATGGCGGCCAGCGTACCGAAAACGCCCACCGCGAGGGTCAGCAACAGCACGATGGTGAGCTCGTCGTCGTAACTGACGTGATGGTTCTCCTGCGTGACGTTGACGGCAAGGAGGACAAACAGCGCCGACCCGGTGACACAGGCAGCGATGGCCACCCAGGTTGCCCTGTTGATGGTCAGGTCCTGGTCCCGGGCGTTGACCACTGTAGTAATCACCAGCGCAATAGCCCCGATCGGCTGCACCACGGTCAGCGGTGCGGAAACCAGGGCAACAGCGTTCATGCCCATCCCGGCGCAGAGCAGGAGCAGCCCGAGCACCCAGCGCGGGTTGCGAAGGAGCCGGAGGAAGCCGTTGGAACTCAGTGCCAGCCCGCCGGTATCGGCCTTGACGGCGCTTCCCTGCTTCTGGGCACCGATGGCCAGGAAGAATGCTCCAAGTACCGCGAGCAGAACGGCCACCCACACCATCAGGTGGTGCCGCCGTCGTGATGTGACTGCATTCTGCCCTTCCGCAGGATGGCCCAGAAGTAGTTATAGGCGGCAATCCAGTGCCCGGCCAGGCCGAGTCCCAGCACCACCCAGGCAGCAATATGCAGGGCACCGGCCAGCGGGACGTCCAGCCGCGACATGACCAGCATCGGGGTGCCGAGGAGCAGCAGTCCGGTGCGGATCTTGCCGATCCGGCTCACCGGAAGGTCCGGATGGCCGCCGAAAAAGGAAAGCGTCAGGACGAGCAGGACGGCGTCGGGAATGACCAGCGCGGCGAGGTAGAGCCAGTGCACGACGCCGGCGATCACCAGTGTGACTGCGACGGCAATCAGCGCCAGCCTGTCTGCGATCGGGTCCATGACCCGGCCCAGCCTGGATGCCTGGTCGAAGCGGCGTGCCACATAGCCATCCACCCAGTCGGTGCCCGCCATGACCACAAGGACCAGGACAGCCCACCCATACTCCTTCTGCGCGAGGACCAGCCAAATGAAGAGCGGGACGCCCATGAAACGCAGGACCGTGAGGGCGTTGGGCACGGTAAAAACAAGGTCGTGGTCAACCTGGGGGCGGCCCGGACGGGAGCCAGCACCGATGAACCTCATCCCGTCCCCCTTTCCTAAAGCATGATGTGCAGCAGAGCGTGTCGGTTACGGTTCTTTCAGAAGTTTGCGCAGGAGCACCACAAACACGGCCGCCGATCCGGCAAAGGCGGCCAGCGGCTTCCATCGAAGGGCCGTTCCGTCGGTGCCTTCTGACAAACCGGAAATCTTCTGCGCGGCGACGTCCCGGCCGTGGTTCATCAGCGCCTGGCCCTCCCGCAGCTTCTGTTGGGCGGCGCCCACGAGGAAGCGTACCTGGGGCTTGATGTCCAGTTCGGTGTCCAACTCGTCGCGGACCTCGGTGAGGTGGCGACGGCGCTGGTCCAGCCGGCGGTGCAGCTCGGGTTCGGACGCGTGCGGGAATTCCTTCTCGTGCGTCTCGGCCTTGGCTTCCTTCTCGGCCTTGGCCTTCGCAGCAGCTTCGGCCTTGGCAGCCTTGGCGGCTTTTGCCTCGGGGCTCGCCGGATCGAGCAGCGCGGCGTTGAAGTCCGAGCCCTCCTTGGCAACGCCAAGGTCATGCTTGATCCCCCGGATGGTTTCCTCCGGTACCAGTGGCATGGCCTTCTTGAACTTCTGGAGCCCCACCAGGCCGCCCACCAGGGCGATCAGCAGGAACGCGGCGCTGACAAGAAGTGCCGCAAGCCACGCCGGCATGATGGTGGCCAGCCCCATGATGGCTGCAACGATCAGTCCCACTACGAGGAATGCCACAAAAATCAACGCAATGGCGAAGAACGCTGCGGCGACTCCCAGCTGGATGCCCTTGCGCTTGATCTCAATCTTGGCGAGGGCGATCTCGTCATTAAGCTGGCGGGGGGCCAAACGGAAAAGGAGTTTTAGCGTCCTGGGCAGCGCGGTGATGCGCAGGCCCTGGCTGGTCCGCCCGCTGTGACGTCCGCTCATCGGTTCCGCCTAACTGGTTGCATGGTCGATTCGGCTTCCGTGTACTGCCGGAGAGTGCAAGTGCACAGTCCCGCCCACAAAACTATCATTCAGGTTCAGGACGAACTTCGGGGCATGCGGAGCGGCGTGCCCTGCAACGCTGTAAATGTACGACGCTTCGGGCCTAGGATTGGTCTCCGTGACCATAACCGCCAATCCGGGCGATCTGCTGACCCGCCGCCGGAAACTCCTGTACATCCTCCTGCTCGGTGCCCTGACCGCCCTGGGACCCTTCACCATAGACCTGTACTTGCCGGCTTTCCCCGCGCTCGAGGCCAGCCTGGGTGTCACTGAGGCGCAGGTCCAGCTGACCCTTGCCGGAACAACCGTGGGCTTTGCCTTGGGACAGTTGGTGGTGGGTCCCTTCAGCGACAGGTTTGGACGGCGTCTTCCACTGATTCTCGCCACTGCCCTGCACATCGCCGCGTCGGTGGGGGCAGCACTCTCCACGGACATCACCACACTGGGAATTTTCCGGGTACTGATGGGGGTCGGCGCTGCGGGTGGCGGGGTGGTAGCCATGGCTATGGTCCGGGACCTGTTCTCGGGCTACGCGATGGTGCGGATGTTCTCCCGGATGGCACTGGTGAACGGACTCGCGCCCATCCTGGCGCCCGTCATCGGCTCCCAACTGCTGCTGGTCATGCCGTGGCCCGGGATTTTTGTGTTCCTGGCCGGCTACGGCACTTTGGTGATCATTGCTGCGCTGTTCCTCGTGCGCGAGACGCTCCCGCCGGAAAAGCGTGGCCAATCCGGCTTGACGGCCGGCCAGCGCTACAAGGTCCTCTTCACGGACCGGATCTTCGTGGGGCTCCTTCTGGTGGGCGGCATGAACTTTGCCGGCCTATTTACCTACTTGTCCGCTTCGCCGTTCCTCTTCCAGGACGTGTTTGGCTTCTCCCCCCAGCAGTATGGCCTGCTTTTCGGCATCAATTCGCTGGGTATCGTCGCTGGCGTCCAGACGAGTTCCCGGCTGATCAAGCGCGTGCCGCCGCAGTGGATCCTGGCGTGCTCCACGGCCTGGATGTTCCTGATGTCCCTGCTGATCGTGCTGTTCGACCAGTTAGGAATGGGCTTGTGGGGGGTCATGGTGCCCCTCTGGTTCTACATCCTCGGCACAGGTTTTACTTTCCCGTGCGTGCAGGTCCTGGCACTGGCCAGCCATGGCGACAAGGCCGGGACGGCCGCTTCCCTCCTGGGGGCCGCCACGTTCATGATGGCCGGACTCATCTCGCCCGTAGTGGGCTGGCTGGGGATTGAGACGGCCACGCCCATGGGCGCCGTGCAAGCGGCGTGCATCCTCCTGGCCATCGCCGCTCTTTGGCTGGTCGTCAGGCCCCGCACCGTTCCGTCCATCCACTGATGCCCGGCACCCCTGGCGACCGACGGCAGTAGGGTGGGACGATGACTCGCAAGCCACACCGCAACCGAAGGGGACTCTTCCTCGGGGCGGTGCTGGGCGCCGTCGTGGGCTACTTTGCCGGCAGGGCGCTGGGTAGTCCGGCCATAGGCATCATCCTGGGCATGCTGGCCGGATCGGCCCTGTTGTACCGCGTTAACCCGGGCCCCTGGAACCGCTCCTGACGTTCCTGGGGCGGCCCTGCAAAGCCCCACTGGGCCGTTCACTGCCCCGGGACACCCCCTGCCGCGCCGGAGCCTTGGCGGGATAAAATAAGTCCGTGCACAGCTGGCAGGCCCATCCGCCACTTCCGGCCACGTGGCAACGATGCGACACCGGCATATTGCCCCTGTGGTGGGACCGGTTGTGCGCCCAGACCGGTGAGCAGTCCGCGGCTCTCTACGCCGCAGGGCTTTTTACCGAAGACCGGCGCCGGCCCATCGCCCAGTGGTTTAACCCGGCTTTCAACGCGGCGCTGCTGGTAGCCCCCGAAACCTCCCCCGAATGGCCCGTGCAGCGCTTCGGCATCTTCTACGCTCCACCGGACTCCGGCTTCGCCCGCGTCCACTCCGCACCCCATGAATGGCACCCGCGCGAGCCCCGCAAGTCCCCCACCGAGCAGGAGGCCTTCCAGGCTGCCATCGCCGAGGCAGAGCGCTTCCTGCAGGTGGAAATGGACTTCGTTTGAGTACCTTCCACAGGATGCAATGCCAGGTTTCTGTGCAAGCAAAAAAATCCCCGCCCTCACGAAGAGGGCGGGGATTTTGTGTTTGCTCCTCCTGCTGGACTTGAACCAGCAACCCTTCGATTAACAGTCGAATGCTCTGCCAATTGAGCTAAGGAGGAATGAAGCAGGTATGACATTAGCAAACGTTTCAGGGCTATGGGAAATCGGCGCCATCACAGGGAAGCAATACCCTCCCCGGGTATAGAAAAAGTCCCCGTTCCGGAAGCCCGGAACGGGGACTGAGCGCTCCTCCTGCTGGACTTGAACCAGCAACCCTTCGATTAACAGTCGAATGCTCTGCCAATTGAGCTAAGGAGGAATGAAGCGGGTACTAGCCTAGCAAACACCCCGCGCGGAAACGAAATTGAACCCCGGAGCCGGGCCTGCCACGATGGCGACGGCGTTGCCTACGCGTCCGAACGCAGCGCCCGGCGCTCCATTTCCAGCATCATCAGTTCCCTGTTCAGCCGCTGGAAATCCTCCCGGTCCGCGGCCGGATCCAGCCGCTGCAGCTGGCCCATTTTGTCCGCCTTCACCCGCGTGATCTGCAGCTCGAACAGCCTCGAAAGGATGTCCTTACAGTACTTTTGCACGGCTTCCTCGGTGCTCGCGGGCAACGGAACTACTGCGAGTTCGGACACGAGGGGCCGCAGGGGCTCCGGGACCTCGTGCATGACCTGCTCCACCCAGCGGACAGGGTCCCCGATGAGCCCGGACCCGGATGCCCGCATGGCATCATGAACCACTTGGAAGGCCGGTGTGACGAATCTCGCAGCCGAGAAACGCTCCCAGATGCCTCCGCCGAGCAGCGAGGGCTCCTGCAGCGCAACCTCGAGTGCCTGCCGCTCCATGGAAGCAACGGGATCCCGCGGGTCCGGACGGTGATAGGACGGAACAGCGCCCGACGCCGGTCCGGCAGCTACGCCGGGTCCGCCCGCCTGCGGCGTGGGAGCCGACGTGGGGGCAGCCGGGGCAGGACCGCCTCCCGGAGCGGCCGAGGGACCAGCGGCAGAACGCTTCATTGCTACCCCCACGGCGCGGCTGACGTCCTCCACGGACATGCCTAGCCAGCCGGCCAGTTCACGCGCGTACGCGGGCCGAATGCCGGCATCGCGGATCTGGGCCACCACCGGCGCGGACTCCCGCAGCGCGGCCACGCGGCCTTCCACGGTGTCCAGGTTATGCCGCTTCAGCGTGGCCCGGATGGCAAATTCAAACAGCGGCCGGCGGGTGTTGATAAGGTCCCGCACAGCGGCGTCACCCTTGGTCTGGCGCAGGTCACAGGGGTCGGCCCCCGTGGGCTCTACCGCCACGTAGGTCTGGGCCGTGAAGCGCTGGTCCTCCTCGAAAGCCCGCAGGGCAGCCTTCTGGCCGGCAGCGTCACCGTCGAAAGTGAAGATGACCTCTCCCCCGGTGCCGTCGTCGGACAGCAGGCGGCGGGCGATCTTGATGTGCTCGGTGCCGAACGCCGTGCCACAGGTGGCCACCGCCGTCGGGATTCCTGCGAGGTGGCAGGCCATCACGTCCGTGTAGCCTTCCACCACCACCAGTTGGCGGTCCTTGGCGATGTTCCGCTTGGCGAGGTCGATCCCGTAGAGCACCTGGGACTTCTTATAGAGCGTGGTTTCCGGGGTGTTGAGGTACTTGGGGCCTTGGTCGTCCTCGTAGAGCTTGCGGGCGCCGAAGCCGATGGTGTCCCCGGCTATGTCCCGGATGGGCCAGATGAGCCGCCCGCGGAAGCGGTCATATATACCGCGGTTGCCTTCCGAGAACATGCCCGTCAGCTTGAGTTCCTGGTCCGTAAACCCGCGCCCGCGGAGGTGCTTGAGCAGCGCGTCCCAGCCCTGCGGCGCATAACCGACGCCGAACTGTTCCGCGGCGGCGCGGTCAAAACCCCGGCCATGCAGGAAGCTTCGGCCCTCAGCCGCACCAGGAGTCAGCAGCTGGGCACGGAAGAATTCGTCGGCGATCTTGTGCGCATCGAGGAGCCGCTGGCGCTTGCCCACCTCTTCGCGGTTGGGCCCCGTGCCGCCATCCTCGTAGCGCAGTTCGTAGCCGATGCGGGCGGCCAGCTTCTCCACGGCTTCCTGGAAGGAGGTGTGGTCCTGTTTCTGGACAAAGGCGATGACGTCGCCGTCTTCACCGCAGCCGAAGCAGTGGTACCTGCCCACCTGGGGGCGCACCGTGAACGACGGCGAGCGCTCGTCATGGAAGGGGCACAGGCCTTTGTAGGTTCCCAGCCCGGCACCCTTGAGCGTGACGTAGCCGTCAATCACTTCCTTGATGTCCGTGCGCTGGCGTACTTCGTCAATGTCTTCGCGTTTGATCAGGCCAGCCACAAAGCCATCCTAGTCCCGGCCGACAAGCAGATTCGCGGTGTTGCCTCGGTCACCACAGAGACGGCAGGCTCCCCACTAGCCGTTCGTACATAGCCAGTGCCGAGCCGTCGGTCAGCGACGCCACCTGGTCGATGACCACCCTCAGCCGTGCGCCGTCGTCGGCCGCGTCCCGCCAGTCCGCGGCGAACATGGGTTCGAGGTGGCGGTCACCGGTGGCGCTCAGCGCTGTGACGAGGGAATGCAGCACCTCGCGCTGTCGCTCGTAGATCGGCTGGCGGTGTTCGGTGGTCATCACGAAAGTGGTGGCCAGGCCTTTCATCACGGCGATTTCCATCACCGTCTCGTCCGGGACCATCAGCTCGGCGTTGTACCGCGTCAGGTTTTCCGGTCCGTACAGGGCGCGGGTGGTCTCCAGGGCGCTCTGGCAGAACCGGCCGATCAGCTGGCTGGTCATGTTCTTCAGGGCGGCCATGGATTTGCGGCTGCCGTCGGCCTCGCGCACCCAGACATCGGTGGCTTCCAGCCGGGCGAGCGCGGCATCTATGGCGGCGGGGTCATTGTGCGGGAGGTACCACTGCTTGGCGTAGCCCACTACCCGGGCGCGGTGGTCCGGGTTGTCCATCCAGCGCAGCTGGAAGTGCCCGGCCACAATCGCGTCCTCAACATCGTGCACGGAGTACGAAATGTCGTCGGCCAGGTCCATGACCTGCGCTTCCAGGCAGGACCGGCGCACCGGCGCACCCTCCCGGAGCCAATTGAAAATGGGGAGGTCGTCCTCGTAGGCGCCAAACTTGCTGGTGCGCTGCCCATGGATCACCGGTGCGTCCAAGGCAGACCACGGATACTTCGCGGCGGCGTCCAGGCTGGCCCTGGTGAGGTTCAGGCCGGCCGGGCGGCCGTCCGTGGCCAGGACCTTGGGCTCGAGCCGGGTGAGCAGGCGGAGTGTCTGGGCATTGCCTTCGAACCCGCCAATGGCGTGCGCCACCTCATTCAGCGCGGACTCGCCGTTGTGACCGAAGGGCGGGTGGCCGAGGTCATGGCTGAGGCAGGCGGTGTCCACTACGTCGGGGTCGCAGCCCAGTGCGCGGCCGAGTTCACGGCCAACCTGGGCGACTTCGAGGCTGTGGGTCAGGCGGGTCCTGACGAAGTCGTCCGTGTCAGGTGCCACCACCTGGGTTTTGGCGCCCAGGCGCCGCAGCGCCGATGAGTGCAGCACCCGGGCGCGGTCCCGCTCGAAGTCGGAGCGGTAAGTGGTTTTGGGCGGTTCCTCCACCCAGCGGGCGGAATCGTGGGGTTCGTAGCCGGGGAGAACCGGTGCCGTGGTGCGGGTTTCAGCCACCGGAAACATCCAGTTCCGCAGCCGCGATGTCCTGGGACTGGGCGTCGTTGAGCGCGCGGGATTCAAGCCAGTCCTTGGGCAGCGCCGGCTTTTTGGGTGATCCGGCACGGCCGCGCGGGCCTTCGGCGTCCACTCCGGGGTACGGCGAATCATGGTCCAGTTCAGCCAGTGTCTCGCGCAGCACCTGCAGGCTGGTCACCAGTGCCAGCCGCGTGCGCAGCTCCCCGCCCACCACATAGCCCTTGAAGTACCAGGCCATGTGCTTGCGGATCTCGCGCAGGGCCTTGCCCTCGTCGCCGAAGGTCTCCACCATCAATTCCGCATGGCGGTACACTCCTTCAGCTACCTGGCGGAGGTTCGGCTTGTGCCTGGTGTCACTGCCTTCGAACGCCGCCTGGAGGTCCCCGAAAAGCCAGGGCCGCCCCTGGCAGCCGCGGCCCACCACCACGCCGTCAACCCCGGTCTCCCGGACCATGCGCACGGCGTCCTCGGCGGACCAGATATCGCCGTTGCCCAGCACGGGGATGTCCGGCAACGCCTCGCGGAGCCGCGCGATGGCGGTCCAGTCTGCCTGGCCGGAATAGAACTGAGCCGCGGTGCGGCCGTGGAGTGCGACGGCGGCGACGCCGGCATCGCGCGCAATCCGGCCGGCGTCGAGGTACGTCAGGTGGTCCTCGTCGATGCCCTTGCGCATCTTGATGGTCAGCGGGACGTTGCCTTTGGAAGCTTCCTTCACTGCGGTCTGCACGATCGAGGTGAAGAGGTCGATCTTCCAGGGCAGGGCCGAGCCGCCGCCGCGCCGGGTCACCTTCGGAACGGGGCAGCCGAAGTTCAGGTCGATGTGGTCCGCCCGGTCCTCCTCCACCAGCATTCGCACGGCGGCGCCCACCGTTACCGGGTCAACGCCGTACAGCTGTACCGAGCGGACCTTCTCGTCGTCGTCGTGCGAAATGATCCGCAGTGACTCGGGGGTGCGCTCCACGAGGGCGCGGGAGGTGACCATCTCCGCGACGTACATCCCTCCGCCGTATTCACGGCACAAGCGTCGGAAAGCGGAGTTGGTGATGCCAGCCATGGGAGCCAGGATCACGGGGGTGTCCACTGTGATGGGACCCAGCTTCAGGGGCGGGAGTTCCAGCTTGGGGGCGGGAGGCGTTGCAGTAACAGTCACCTGTCCATTGTCGCAAAGCCGGGCAAATCGGGGCGGCACCTCCGCGCAGCCGCTGTCACCGCGGGCGTAGCGCCTTCCAGTCAGCGGCGGTCTGCCCGACGGCCCCGCCGAGTTTCTGCGGTCCCCGTCTCTGCCACGCGCGTTCTTGCCGGCCCCGCCTCAGCAGTCCGCGTTTCTCCAGCTATGGCCGCCGCGGCCGCGAGCGCCCCGGTATCGTCCACATCGTCCGGGCTGACACTGTGGACCGGGCCGCCGTCGTGGTCATGGCCGTTACCGTGGTCCCCGGCACCGTGGCCGGACGGAAGACCGGTGTTGCGGATGCCCGTTGCCTTGACCACCAGCACGGCGATCAGGGTGGTCACGGGAATCGCGAGCACGAGGCCGATGGAGCCGACCAGGGTCCGGATGACTTCTTCGGAGAGCTCGGCACTGGTGAGGGTGTCTCCCAGCGGGCGGTCGTAAAGCATCACGATGATCAGGATGGGCAGGGCTGCCCCGGCGTAGGCGAAGGCAATGGTGTAGACGGTGGAGGCGATGTGGTCGCGTCCAATCCTCATGGCGGAGGTAAAGAGCTTCCGTGCGCTGGTGGCGGGCGCAAGTTCGTACAGTTCCCAGACTGCCGAGGACTGTGTGATGGTGACATCGTTCAGGACACCCAGGCCCGAGATGATGAGGCCGCACAGAATCACCCCGGAGATGGAAATGTTGGCCGACGTGTTGACCAGCGTGGCGGCGTCGTGGTTTCCCACGCCGGCGAGGTTTGCGGCGTCGGTGGCCCAAGCTGCCAGCAGCGCCGTGATGGCGAGGCCGAAGATCGTGCCCAGCAACGCCGTCGACGTCCGTGCCGAAAAGCCGTGGGCGAAATACAGGACCCCGATCATGATCACCGTGGAACCGACCAATGCCAGCAACAGCGGCGGTTTGCCCTCTACGAGGCCCGGAAGCATAAAGCTGACCAGCACAAAGTAGGCACCCACCAGTCCGATCAAGGCGCGGAGCCCTCGCCACCTGGCTACCGCGATCACCACCACCGCATAGAGCAGGGCGAGGAGCACAATGGGGAGGGTCCGAACGAAGTCAACGAAGATGTAGGCCGGCGAACCCTGCCCCGCGGATGCCCCTTGGGCGTTGGACAGGTTGAGGTAGCGGATCTGGTCCCCCGGCTTCACGCCGTGGGATTCGGCGACGTCGGGGTTGATGACCACCTTGACGGGGCTGCCTCCCTGGTCCGGTTCAGTGAAGGCGAACGTACAGTCTGAGCCTTGGCTGCCCGAACCGGCCTGGCCCGAATTCGGCTGGCCGGCATCCTGTCCGCCGGCGTCCGCCGGGTTTTGCGCCACGGAGCCCTGCATGCAGGGCTCCACCACCACGCTCTGGATTTTGCCGGTGTCGAACGTCACACCCGGCGCGGCCGAATACGGGTTTGCCAGCGAAATGCCTTCCTTGCTGCCGGACGGCCACAGCATGGCCATCGCGGCGAGGGTCAGCAGGGTGAGCGGCACCAGGATGGCAGCGAGGATGTAGTTCGCTTTCCTCCGGGCAGCAATCGCTTGAGCCGTCGGCTCCGAATGACCTTGTGAAACGTGGGTGTGACCGGAACCCATCAGCAGTTGAACCTCATACCTTGAACTCTACGTCCGGCGCCATAGGGTTGATAAATGGACCACCAGGAACCGGGAGGAACAGCGCGTGACCAAGCGCAAGGCTGAGGGAAATGGCTTGCTTCACTCCACCGGGGCCACAGGAAGGCCCTCCCGCCAGGCGGTCCTGAGCGTCCTGGAGCCTGCCGGGCCCACCCTGGGCGTGGCACTGGTACTGCACGGCGGCAAGTCGCACAGTTTCGAACCTGTGGAGGCCCGTCACCTGAGTCCGGCGCGGATGGTTCCCTTTGCCAGGCACCTGCACCGTGCCGGCAAGGACCATGGCCTGGCCGTGTGGTCGTTGCGAAACAGCACAAGGGGCTGGAACGGCCAGGACATGACGCCCCTGCAGGATGCCCGGTGGGCGTTGGAGCAGATCAGGCAGCAACACCCGGGCGTCCCGGTGTTCCTGCTGGGCCACTCCATGGGAGGGCTGACCGCCGTATCAGCGGCCGACGATCCCCAGGTGGCAGCCGTAGTTGCCCTCGCACCCTGGCTCAGCGGCGCGACGCCCTCCTCCCGGGTTGCAGGGAAAAGGGTACTGATCGTCCACGGGACCACCGACCGCTGGACCAGCCCCTTGGAGTCGCTTAAGTTTGCCCGCCGCGCAACCGGTGAGGCCGCGTCCATGCAGTACGTGACCCTCAGGGGGGCGGGGCACTTTATGTTCCGGCGGGTCCGCTTATGGCATGCCTTGGCGACAGGCTTCATCATTAAGGCCTTTGCCGAGGCAACCGGGGCGGGACCCATTTCGTCCAGGGCGCTGGATGAACTGTTGCCCGCATCATCGGTACAGGTCACCTTGTGAGCCCTTTCCCGTGGCCGGAATTCGTGGCTTCGCTCCCCTGGACGGCCTTAACCGTTGTCCTGGTCCTGGCCGTTACGTTCGCCGTAGCCGTCCGGCAGGACAGGCATTCCGTCATGGATGTCGCCTGGGGACCGGGTTTTGTGGCGGTTGCTGCAGTGTCCTGGTTTCTCTCCGCCAGCTCCGGCGATGACCTGAGGCGGCTGCTCCTGCTGGTCCTGACGGCCATCTGGGGACTCCGCCTGGGCACGCACATCGGCTGGCGCGCACGCGACGGCCACGAAGACCCCAGGTACAAGGCGATGCTGGACGCGGCGCCGCATTCGCGCAACGTCTATGCGCTCCGACGTGTCTACCTGCCCCAGGGCGTGGTCATGTTCTTTGTCTCCCTCACCCTCCAGGTGGGAATGTTCTCCACAGGCCCTGCGGGGTGGCTGGCAACGCTGGGAGTCATGTTCTGGCTGACCGGCTTCGTTTTCGAGACGGTGGGCGACTGGCAGCTGGCGCAGTTCAAGAACGATCCGTCCCGCCGGGGCACCGTGCTGGATTCGGGCCTCTGGCGCTACACGCGGCACCCCAACTACTTCGGTGATGCCGCGGTGTGGACTGGCCTGTTCCTCATTGTTGCCGAGTCCTGGCCGGGCGCCCTGACGCTGCTCTCACCAGCCCTGATGGTGTGGACGCTGGCGGGCAAGACGGGCAAGCCCCTGACTGAGAAGGCGATGTCCGGCCGCCCGGGCTACCGCGAGTACGTCGAGTCCACCAGCGGGTTCATCCCCTGGCCACCAAAGCGACGGTGACGCCCCCAAGTAGGTAGCAGCAGGTGTCGTTTTGAGGGCTCATAACGACATCTGCTGCTACCTAGTTGGGAAGGGCGGGTCAGTCCGAGACGATCAGCGTTTCCGCACCGGCCTGCCGCGCCTTGCCGCTGTCCAGCAAAGGCTCGACGGCGGCACGCAGGGCCGTCATGGAGTCGTCCAGTTCCAGCATGACCGGGTGCTGGTACGCGATGAGCGAGAGCAGGTCGCGGACCGCTTCGGCGGCGTCGGCGGCGTCAAGGGCCGGATCATGCCCAACAAAGACGTCCGTGGCCGCCGAACCAGGTGCGGAACCTTCCTGGGCCAGCGGGTCCTGGGATGCCTCGGCATAGCTCACTGCAAAGGCGCGGATCCTGCCTTTCTTACTGGGCGCGACCCCCGAGCCAAAGGCGGACTCCGGCTCGGCCCGCAGCACGATCGCACCGTGGGCGCCGGTGAGGTCGTCAAGGAAAAGCTTCTGCACCTGCCCCATGGACAGCACGCCCGGTGAATCCCAGTCGTGGATGGACGTGTAGTACCGCCCCACCACATCGGTCAGCTCGACGGACCCGGTGGCGAGGTCCATGACAACGTCGGAGCCGGCGTTTTCGTCGTTGGCGGGCCGGCCGCCGTCGTCCTTGGCCGGGAAAACCGGCAGCTTCAGGGCGCCGGGTTCCACTACCACCAGCCGGGAACGCTGGATGGGCGACAGTCCGAAGGCTTCGGCGAACGCGGCCCCGGGGCTGCCGGGCTGGACCTTCGCGCGGAGTTTGGTGACGCCCGACGGCGCGTGTTCGGCTTCGCGGCGGAGCATGGTCAGGAGCGTGGCACCGATGCCTGACCGGCGGTGGTCCCGCGCCACTTCGATGTAAGCCCACAGGCGTTCAGGGTGCAGCGAAGCCTCATAGACCACGCCTGCCGCCACCGGAATGCCGACGCCGTCAATGACGTCCTCGGCCACGATGGTCCGGCGCCAGGGAGTCCCATCCGTACCTGCTGAGGAAACCGTCAGGGCGCCGCGGAACTGGCCGGCCTGGAAGGTTTCCGGATCGCCCCAGATTTCCAGGAGCGCGAGGTCATCGCCCTCCCGCCACTCGCGGTATTCGATGGCCATGCTCAGGCGCCGATCAGGCGGGCGGCCAGGTAGCCTTCCACCTTGTCCAGGGACACGCGTTCCTGCGTCATGGTGTCCCGCTCGCGGATGGTCACGGCGTGGTCGTCCAGGGTGTCGAAGTCCACGGTGATGCAGAACGGGGTGCCGATCTCATCCTGGCGGCGGTAGCGGCGGCCGATCGCGCCGGCGTCGTCGAAGTCGATGTTCCAGTTCTTGCGCAGCTGCGTGCCAAGGTCCTTGGCCTTCGGCGACAGGTCCTCGTTGCGGCTCAGCGGCAGCACGGCTGCCTTGACCGGGGCGAGGCGCGGGTCCAGCTTCAGGACAGTGCGGACATCGACGCCGCCCTTGGCATTGGGAGCCTCGTCCTCGGTATAGGCGTCGATCAGGAACGCCATGAAGGACCGGGTGAGGCCGGCGGCGGGCTCGATCACGTAGGGCGTGTAGCGCTCGTTGGTGGCCTGGTTGAAGTAGCTCAGGTCCGTGCCGGAGGCTTTGGCATGGGTGGAGAGGTCAAAGTCCGTACGGTTGGCGATGCCCTCAAGCTCGCCCCACTCCGAACCCTGGAAGCCAAAGCGGTATTCGATGTCCGTGGTGCCCTTGGAATAGTGGCTGAGCTTCTCCAGCGGGTGCTCGAAGAACCGCAGGTTGTCCTCGCGGATGCCCAGTCCCGTGTACCAGGACATGCGCTCCTTCATCCAGTACTGGTGCCATTCCTCGTCCGTGCCGGGCTCCACGAAGAATTCCATTTCCATCTGCTCGAATTCACGGGTGCGGAAAATGAAGTTTCCGGGCGTGATCTCGTTGCGGAAGGACTTGCCGATCTGGCCGATGCCGAACGGTGGCTTCTTGCGCGAGGTGGTGAGGACGTTGTTGAAATTCACGAAGATGCCCTGCGCGGTTTCCGGGCGCAGGTAGTGCAGGCCTTCGTCGCTGGCGACGGGGCCCAGGAAGGTTTTGAGGAG
The DNA here is from genome assembly GCF_037203985.1 of Pseudarthrobacter sp. CCNWLW217. Lineage (NCBI taxonomy): Bacteria > Bacillati > Actinomycetota > Actinomycetes > Micrococcales > Micrococcaceae > Pseudarthrobacter > Pseudarthrobacter sp. CCNWLW217. The sequence goes on along the minus strand of NZ_JBBCBT010000010.1, from coordinate 29,938 downwards.
GCCGGAGAATTCCTGCGGTTCGGTCCATTCGCCGCGGGTGCCGCAGTTGGCGCAGGCGATGTCCTTCAGGCCGTTTTCGGCCGGGCGGCCCTTCTTTTCCTCGTATTCTTCCTCGAGGTGGTCCGCGCGGTACCGCTTGTGGCAGGACAGGCACTCCACCAGCGGATCCGAGAAGACGTCAACGTGGCCGGAGGCTTCCCAGACCTGGCGGGGAAGGATGACGGACGAGTCCAGGCCAACTACGTCCTCACGGCCGCGGACCATGGACTGCCACCACTGGCGCTTGATGTTTTCCTTCAACTCGGCACCAAGGGGCCCGTAGTCCCATGCAGAACGTGAACCACCGTAGATCTCACCGGCCTGGAACACGAAGCCCCTCCGTTTGGAGAGGGAAATGACCTGATCGAGAACGGATTTTGGTGCCATGGTGGAACTCCAATTTCTACAGGGCCGCTGGGTGCGGTCCGCGGGTTATCTGGCCCCCGGGATCACCGTGGGCGAAACACCTCTGGTGGCCGGGCGGGGCGGGCGAAGGAAACATTGCAGAAAGCTGCGTGTCCTAGCCTACCGGCCGCTACCTCCGGAAGGCGCCCCGGGGCCAGGGCAGTGTGGCCAGGACGATGGCGGCCAACGTGAGGATGGTGCCCAGCACGGTGGCGGGCGCCACGATGGTACCCGGAGCTGGGATCAGGAGGTCAAGGCCAAGGGAACCCAGAAGTTGCCCGGCGATCATGCCAAGCCCCGTGACCAGGACCCCGAGGCTGCGGACCAGAAGAGCACCGAGTCCGATAAACACGCAGCCCATGGGTCCGCCGACGTAGTACCACCACTCCCCCGGCAGCGGGCTTCCCGGCCCTGCCAGCGCAACCTTGATTCCCCAGGCCGTCCACAGCACCAAAGTGCCTGCCACGAAGTTGACCAGCGTCGCGGCGATGGGCGTGCCGTAGTGGACGGTGGCGGTTCCGTTCATGGCCTGCTGGAAGCTCATCAGGAAACCCGCCGCCACGGGGAGCAGGAGCGGCAGCAGCAAGGCGGCGGGACCGCCGTCGGACGCTGTACCGGACCCGGACCCCGCTGCGAACCGCGGGGACACAGCCCAAGCCACAGCGGCGATGGTCAGGACGCAACCGATGATCCGGATGCCGGTCACCGGCTTCTTGCCGGCAGGGCCGATGCCCAAACGGTCCACCAGCAGGCCGCTCAGGGTCTGGCCGGTCACGGTGGCCACGGTGAACAGGGCAACGCCCAGGAGCCCGACCGTGAAGGACTGGGCAAAGACGAAGAGCGCCCCAATTCCGCCGGCCAGGACATAAACGGGAGGAAAGGCGCGGCTGCGGACGGCGGGAACGATCCTCGCCAGGCCAGCGCGCCCCTTAGGCAGGACCAGCGAAATCAGCACCATCAGGACCAGGCCTGTGCTGAAACTCACCACGGACGCGGCGATCCCGTCATTGAGCCTGGCACCGAGGGCGCCGTTGATCCTTCCCTGGACCGGGATGGCCAGGCCTGCTCCGACTGCCATCGGAAGGCCTGCCAGCAACGGCAGCCGGGGGGTGTGGGTCATTGAATTCACCTTACGTCAGGCATCATTGCTTGTATGAGCAACCCGGATATTGAAGAGATCCCCATCCGCGACAGCATGATCCGCCTCGGCCAGCTCCTGAAGCTTGCCAGCCTCGTGGAGGACGGCGTGGAGGCAGCCGAGCTGATCAAGAACGGTCTCGTCAAAGTCAACGGGGATATAGATGACCGCCGCGGGCGCCAGCTGCATAACGGCGACACCGTCACCGTCAACGGTCAGACCGTGAAGGTCGTCGCGCCGCAGGCCTGATATTCCCGACGGCGTGCGGCGGGCCGGACACTGCGGCCGCGCGCCGCCGTCGTCCGCTTTTCTGGCTCAGTAATCCTTACTTCTTCAGGACCTCGTGCGTCAGGAACTCGGACACGTGCCCGATCTCCTGCTGGTTGATGCCGTGCCACATGCCCGTGTAGAGCACCTTCGTGAGCTTCACGTGCTTGCGGACCCAGCCCATGGTGAAGTCGATCTTGTCCGGGGTGATCACAGGGTCCTGCTGGTCTCGGCCCCAGAACATGGGGATGCTGCCATCCAGTTCGGAGTCGCGGAACGTGGGATCATCGCCCGCGTCAATCGCAAAGCCGGAAAGGCCGACGACGGCAGCGAAGTCAGTGGGGCGCTGCCGCAGCAGCGTGGTAGCCATGGCCATGCCCATGGAGAAGCCGAGCAGCGTCACCGAGGGATGGCCAACCCTAATGGTGTCAATCCATTTCAGTAGGTAGCCGGAGGCCTTCTTCACGGCGTCCAGGGAGTAGTCGATCGACGCCGTCAGCGGGAACCAGGTAAAGCCCGGCCCCATGGCCATCGGAGCACGCACCGAAGCCACCGCAAAGTCCGCCGGCAGCATGTCTGCAAGGCTCAGGAGATCCTGCTCGTTGGCGCCGTACCCGTGAAGCAGCACCAGCAACGGCTTTCCGTCGCGCTGGTCCTCGGGCTGGGACCACAAAACAACAGGGGCAGGAAATACTTCGGCTTCAGTCATGGTTTCCATTCTTACAGTTACCCGACGGTAACAACCTACGTTGGCGTAGCTTGAGAACGAACAGGCAGGATAGGACCGTGAGTGAAGCCAAAGCCATGCAGAACCCGCCTTCCGCTGTGGAATCCCATCCCTGGACCCGCTATGTGGCCATGGGCGACTCCTTCACGGAGGGGATCGGCGACCCCGAACCGTCCCGCCCCGGTGGCTACCGCGGCTGGGCTGACCGGGTAGCAGAGGAGCTGGGCCGGGGCCAGGAGGATTTCGCCTACGCCAACCTCGCCGTGCGGGGCAGGCTCCTCCAGCAGATCGTGGACCAGCAGCTTGCACCGTGCCTTGCCCTGAAGCCTGATTTGGTGACGCTTTCAGCCGGCGGGAACGACCTCATCCGGCCCGGCGGCGACCCCGACGCCCTCGCGGAGAAGCTCGATTCGGTGGTGCAGATTTTGGGCATGGGCGGAGCCACGGTGGTGCTCTTCAATGGCCCGGACACCGGGTCGTCAGTCCTGGGCCGGGTCCGCAGCAAGGTGGCCATCTATAACGAGAACCTGCGGACCGTCGCGGCCCGGCATGACGCCATCATCGCCGACATGTGGTCCCTGCGGCAGCTCAGCGACCCGCAGATGTGGGACGAGGACCGGCTGCACTTCTCTCCCCTGGGACACCACACCATCGCGGCCATGGTCCTGGACGCACTCAACGTCAGCCATACACTGGAGCCGCTGCAGCCCAAGCCGCTGCCACCCCGCACCTGGCGTGAGGCCCGCACCGGGGACCTTGTGTGGGCACGCGAATACTTTGTGCCGTGGGTAGTGCGGAGGCTCCGTCACCGTTCCTCCGGCGATGGGATCACCGCTAAGCGCCCGACGCCGGGACCCGTGTTCGGTCCGGGCGTCCCCTTGGGATCCGGTGAAGGTCCGCTCGGTTCCACCGACGCGGGCCGGCACTAGCGGCGGAACGGCCCGGGGCCGGCAGGGTGCAACGGGGGATGGCCATGGAACCGGATACGGTGGTGCGGCTGCGTCTCCGGTCCCAGATGCTCCGGGGACCGGCCGCGGAATCTCCCGAGGCTGCCCTGCGCAAGCTGCTGGCCGTGCAGGCACAGGAATTTCCCTACGCCCGCTGGAGCCTGGCGCAGCGCGCCTCACAGCACACCTTCGGGGACCTGGACCATTCCATCGATGGAAGGCCAGCCGCAACGGCCGCGGACGTCGAGGAGGCCGTGGCAGACGGCCGGATCCTGCGCACGCATATCCTCCGGCCCACCTGGCATTTTGTCCACCGGGACGATCTGCGGTGGCTGCTGGCCCTGTCCGCGCCCCGGCTCCACCAAGGCAATGCCGGCATGTACCGCCGCACCGGCATCGACGCCGCCGTGGCCGCCCGGAGCGAGGAGGTGCTGGCCAGGGCCGTCGCCGACGGAAACCACAAGACCCGGGAACAGCTCGCGGCCACTCTTCAGTCTGCCGGCTACGCGGGAAAAGGACTGGAACTCGCCTACCTCATCATGCACGCCGAAATCAGCGGCGTGCTGGTGAGTGGTTCGCCGGTGCGGAGCCGGGGCGGTGCTCTGAAGCAGACCTACGCCCACTTTGATGAGCGGGTCCCGGCGGGACCTGTGAAAGTTCCCACCCGGGAAGACGCGCTGGCCGAACTCGCCGTGCGGTATTTCACGAGCCGCGGCCCCGCGACGGTCAAAGATTGCGCCGACTGGTCGGGGCTCACGATGGCCGATGTCCGGCAGGGCGTGCTTCTTGCCATGGACCGGGATCCCTGGGCCCTCGGCACAACAGCGATTGACGGCGTGGTGTTCTATCACAATGCCGGGCCTGGCGGCTCCGGTGACGAGACCGGCAGCCAGCCCAGCGGACCTCGGATCGACCTCATCCAGTGCTACGACGAATATGTGATGGGCTACTCCGCAACAAGGCACTACCTGGGCGGCTCCGCCCCGGCGCTTCCTGTCGACGGTGCCCTGATGCACGTGGTGCTGCTGGACGGTCGGATGGCGGGCTCCTGGCGGCACACACTGCTTTCGGGCCGCTGCGAACTGGATATCCGGCTGTTCGCCTCCACCGATCCGGCACCAGGCTCTGCGCTGGACGCTGCCATCGGCGACGCCGTGGACAGGTACGCGGCTTTCCTGGGCATCCCCGCGGTCCGGGTGCCGTCCGGGGCTAAGCTGGAAGGACACACATGAGAGGCGTTACACCGTGAACAGCTTGTTCTTCTGGATCATCATTTTGTCGTTCCTGATTCCGATGGCGATGCGGATGTACCGGAAATCCGTCAACAAGCGGAACCAGGACCAGAGCTTTTCCGGGCGTTACCCCGACCAGTTTCCGGGCGGGGGCCAGTTCCCCGGGCCCCAGAGCCGCCAGCCGCGGGACGGCTACACGCAGCAGGATTACATGAGCGGCGGATTCCGCCAGATCAACGGCCCGCAGCCCCTGCCGCCCAGCCAGCCGCTGCCGCCCATGATGCCAGTGCCGCCCGCAGACCAGCAGTTCCCGCCCTACGGCCAGCCTGTGCCGGGACAGGCAGCGGAGGCACCCCAAAAGCCTGCCGCCCCTGCAACTCCCCCGCCGCCGTCGGCCCCCCAGGGCTATCGGGCCCGCAAACTCGCGGAACTAGACCAGCAGTACAGCAACGGCGAGATGGCCGTGGACGAATACATGAAGCGGCGCTCCGAAATCATGGACGGCTGACCAGACGGCTTCCTAGGCTTCCGGAACGTTCGTGGCGCCGTGAGGTGCCCGGTCAGACCAGGAAATTCTTCCGGAGTTGGCTCCCCAGCTGGCCGATCTCGGTCAGGAAGCCGTCATGGCCAATGGGCGCTTCGATAACGTGGACATCCACGGCTCCCGGAAGCGCGGCAGCGAGCTCGTGCGACTGCGACGGGAAGTAAAGCCGGTCCGAGTCCACCGCGGCAACAAAGAACTTTGCGGAGGCCCTCGCCAGGGTTTCGCTGAGGGTTCCCCTCCCCCGGCAGACGTCGTGGCTCATGAGGGCCTCGGTGATGGCGATGTAGCTGTTGGCATCAAAGCGGCGGACAAGCTTGCTGCCCTGGTGGTCAAGGTAACTCTCCACCTGGTAGCGCCCACGGTCCCCCAGCGCGGCTGCCCGCAGCGGCGTTTCGGGAGTCTGGGCCGTCCGCCCGAACCGCCCATCGAACTCCTGGGCTGATCGATAGGTGATGTGGGCGATCCGCCGCGCCAGGGCCAGCCCGTCCTCCGGGAAAGGCCCTCCATAGTAGTCGCCACCGTTGAAGTTGGCGTCCTGGCGGATGGCGAGCGTCTGGGCCTGCGCAAAGGCGATCTGCTCGGCGGTGCTGGCGGCACCGATCGAGATCACGGCGCAACGCTCCACCCGTTCGGGGTAAATGAGCGCCCACTCCAAGGCACGGGCACCGCCCATGGAACCGCCCAGCACCGCGTACCAGCTCCGGATGCCCAGCTGGTCCGCCAACCGGGCCTCGGCGGCGGTGCTGTCACGGAGGGTCACCAGCGGAAAGCGGGAACCCCAGGGCCGGCCGTCGGGAGCAGGCGAGGACGGCCCGGTGGAACCGTAGCAGCCGCCCACAATGTTGATGGACACCACAAAGAACCTGTCCGTGTCCACCGGCGCACCTGGACCGGCAAGTTGCTCCCACCAGCCCGGCTCGTCGCTGTCACCGCGTGTCACGTGCGTGCTGCCGGTGAGGGCGTGCTCAATGAGGACGGCGTTGGAGCCGTCCTCATTGAGCGTTCCCCACGTTTCATAGGCGAGCGTGACCTCGGGCAGGTATCCGCCCGCTTCCAGTTCAAGGCCGCCGATGCTGGCGTAACGGACCACGCCGTTTTCGGGTACTGCGGTACGGGAGACGGTAATCGTCATGTGGAGACCTTTTCTACGCGCTTGCCGGCCGTCGAATGACCGGCAGGCCAGGTCTTCACCCGGGGCACCCCGCCGCGAAAGGAGGGTTGCCGGCCAGCAAGCCGGGGCTGTCGCTGGCACTCATGACCTTCTCCGAGTGTACGAAACCAGCCCCGGATCTGGCTAAGAGTGTGACTGGTTTGTGACTCCACAATGCCTCTCCTGCCGGGCGCCGGACTCCCGGGGCCGGGAATCCGGCGCTGAAACCGCCTTAGAGAGCGGCCTTGGCCGCCCGGAAACCTGCCTCCAGGTCCGCCAGGATGTCATCGATGTGTTCGATGCCCACGGAGAGGCGGACCAGCCCCGGCGTAACGCCCGCAATTGCCTGCTGCTCCGGGGAGAGCTGGCTATGGGTGGTGGACGCAGGGTGGATGACCAGGGACCTCACGTCGCCGATGTTCGCCACATGGCTGTGGAGCTCCAAGGCGTCCACAAACCGCTTGCCCGCCTCGGCCCCGCCGGCCAGGTTGAAGGCCACCACGGCTCCTGTGCCCTTGGGGCCGTACTTGCGTCCGCGCTCGTACCAGGGGCTCGAGGGCAGCCCCGCGTACGCTACCGACTCGACGTCGTCACGGGCTTCCAGCCACTGCGCCACCGCAACGGCGTTCTCAACGTGCCGCTCGACCCGCAGGCTCAGCGTCTCCAGGCCCTGGGCGATGAGGAACGCGTTGAAGGGCGATACTGCGGAGCCGAGGTCTCGGAGGAGCTGGACGCGGGCTTTGAGGATGTAGGACAGATTGGCGCCCAAGGCGCCGCCCGCGCCAAGGTCACGGGCATAGACCAGCCCGTTGTAGGTGGGATCCGGGGTGTTGAAACCAGGGAACCTATCCGGGTCTTGACCGAAGTCGAAGTTGCCGGAGTCCACGATCACCCCCGCGATCGCCGATCCGTGTCCGCCAAGGTATTTGGTGGCCGAGTGGACCACAATATCGGCGCCCCACTCCAGCGGGCGTATGAGGTACGGCGTGGAGAGCGTATTGTCCACCACCAACGGAACGCCGGCCTCGTGGGCGGTCCGGGACACCCCTTCGATATCGAGGACATCCTGGCGCGGGTTGGACACGACCTCGGCAAAGAACAGTTTGGTGTTCGGGCGGACGGCCTCGCGCCACTGGTCCAGGTTATCCGGGTCCTCGACGAACGTCACCGAGATGCCGAACTTCTTCAGCGTGTACCCCAGCAGGTTGTACGTGCCGCCATAAAGGCTGGGGCTTGCCACCACATGGTCCCCGGCTTCGGCGATATTGAGGATGGCGAAGGTTTCGGCCGCCTGCCCCGAGCTCAACAGGAGGGCGGCCAACCCGCCTTCCAGGCTGGCGATCCGTTGCTCCACGGCGTCCTGGGTGGGGTTGCCGATCCGCGTATAGATCGGTGCCAATTCTGCGAGCGCGAAGCGGTTGGCGGCGCTTTCGGCACTCGGGAAGACGAACGACGTCGTCTGGTAGATCGGGAGGGCACGCGCCCCTGTGGCGCTGTCCGGCTCCTGGCCGGCGTGGATCTGGCGGGTTTCAAAAGACCATCCGTCGGACATTCAAGGCTCCTTTGACATGGGCCCGGCATGCTGGGAGCACCACGGGCCGCGCTTGCCGCCCGGCCGTTGCCGGGCAGCCAGGTCCTCACCCGGGGCACCCCACCGCGGATGGAGGGTTGCCGGCCAGCGAGCCGGGGCTTGGCGCTGGCGCTCATGACCTGCGTTCAGTGTAGGAACCGTTCGACGGCGCGCAACAGCATTGTGACGAACATGGTCACCCGGCGCTCTTCCCGGGGGTGATGGAAAGCCCGATGTCCACTCGTGACGCACCCGAAAGTTGGTAAGGATACCCTTAGCTGAGAGCCCGATCACAAAGTGCCAAGATGAGGGCATGCGCATGGATCACGTCTCTTACGCCTGTGAACACGATGGCCTGGCTGCCACCACCGAACGTATTTCGTCCGCCCTCGGCGTTGAAGCCGTAAAGGGCGGAGTGCACCCCCGTTTCGGAACCCGGAACATGATCATCCCTCTCGCGGGGCACAAATATCTGGAAGTAGTCGAGGTGCTTGACCACCCGGCATCGGACAAGGCACCGTTCGGACAGGCAGTCCGGGCACGCTCCGCTGCCGGCGGCGGCTGGATGGGGTGGTGCGTCGAAGTTGACGACCTCGCCCCCTTCGAAGCACGCCTCGGCCGCTCCGCGGTCAACGGAAACCGCAAGTTTCCCGACGGCCGCGAACTGGTCTGGAAGCAGATCGGCATCCTGGGCCTGATCGCGGACCCGCAGGTCCCGTACATGCTCAAGTGGGAAGGCGATCCCGCCCTCCACCCGTCCAACGCCTACGACAGCAATGTCAAGATGTCCTGCCTGACCATCGCCGGTTCCGCTGCACGGGTGACCGAATGGCTGGGCGAACCGGTGGAGAAGCCACTTGAGGACGTCGCCGTGGACTGGGTAGCTCCGCACGGGACCCCCGGCATCCTGTCCGTCACGTTCGAGACCGCCTCCGGAGCAGTCACCATCTGATTGCTTTCTTCCGCCGGGCCAGCACGGCCTGCCAGGCAGCCATGCCCGGCAACATACTTCGGCCGCCATCAGCGGGTGCCAACGATGCCACCCACCGATGGCGGCCGAATCCCTTTAACTTCCCCGGCCTTAGTCTGCCTAACCGAGGCCGACGGCCTTCCCAAACAGGCTGAAGCCAACAAACGCCACGATGTCCAGCAGGGCGTGGGCAATGACCAGCGGCATAACGCGACGGGTCCTGGTGTACAGCCAGGCGAAGACCACCCCCATCACAGCGTTCCCAATGAAGGGCCCGAAGCCCTGGTAGAGGTGGTAGCTGCCGCGCAGCATGGAACTGGCGAAGATCGCCAGCGGAACGCTCCAGCCGAACGCGCCGAAGCGGTTCAGGAGGTACCCCACCACAATAACTTCCTCCACGACGGCATGCCGCAGTGCGGACAGGATCAGCACAGGCACCGTCCACCAGTACGCATCCAGTGCGCTGGGGATGATGGCGGTGGTGATGCCCAGGGCCCGGCCCGCAGCATATAGGCCGAGGGACGGAACGCCGATCAGCGCTGCGAGGCCCAGCCCCTGGAGCACGTCGCGACCGGGCCGGGCAAAGTCGAAGCCGAGCTTCCGGAACGCCGAGCCGCCCTGCGGGGCCCCGGAGGTGGACTGCCGGTGGTCAGTGAGGAAGTAGATGACCAGCAAGACCGGAACCAACGCGAAGATGATGTCCAGCAGCTGGTAGGTGAGGTCAAAGTATTCGCGGGTGCTCTGTGAGCGGTTAAGCGTGGAGGTACCTTCAGCCAGCGGGGCGCGCGTCATCTTATCCAGCAGCTGCACCACTGAGTAGACAGCGGACTGCCCCAGCGACAGGCCCAGGACGATCCATACTTCGAGCCGCAGCCGACGGCGGGAGGGAACCAGCATGTTCCCATCTTGCCTGCAGTTTCTGGTTCTTTCCTGATTTGGGCTTCCCGGGAGGGCGTGGGCACAGGACTTATGCTTGGGGCTTATGAGCGCGCCAGGGAAAATCATCATGATCCGGCATGGCCAGTCCATGGCCAACGCTGATACGTCCATTTACAACCGCGTGCCGGACTACCGGATCCCGCTGACTCCCCTGGGCCTGGAGCAGGCCACCGCGGCAGGCGAACGGATCCGCCGGGAACTTGATGGCCGCCAGGTCTGCGTCTACGTGTCGCCGTACCTGCGTGCCCATCAGACCCTGGAAGCACTCAACCTCGGCAACCTCACGGAACGGGTGATCGAAGAGCCGCGCCTCCGGGAACAGGACTGGGCCAACTTCCAGATCAGCGGAGACATCGAGGACCAGAAGGAACTGCGCAACGCCTACGGCCACTTCTTCTACCGCTTCCGCGAAGGCGAGTCCGGCTCCGATGTCTACGACCGGATCTCCTCCTTTATGGAAACCCTCTACCGCCACTGGTCCAAACCGGACTACGCGCCCAACACCCTGCTGGTGACCCACGGGCTGACGATGCGGCTGTTTTGCATGCGTTGGTTCCACTGGTCGGTGGAGTACTTCGAGTCCCTCAACAACCCGGACAACGCCGACGTGCGGACCCTGGTGCGGACCGACGCGGACAAGTACGAACTGGACATTCCGTTCAGCCAGTGGGTGGAACGCCGGGTGGACGAGACGGTCCTGGACGCCCCGCCCATGGTGTTCTAGCGCTGTGGCGTCCTAATGCGGCGCCACGATCACTTCGGTTCCGTTGGCCTCGAATGCGGCCTTGTCCTCGGCAGAAATCCCGGCATCGGTGATGAGGCGGGTGAAGTCATAGCCGTCCATAGTGGCGAAGGCACGTACACCCACCTTGGAGGAATCGGCCAGCACGTAGGACACGCGCGCCCGGCTGGCGAGGAGTGCGTTCACCGATGCCTCCCCTTCCCCGGTGTTCGTGGGGCCAACTACCGGGTCGATGCCGTTGACTCCGATGAACGCGATATCCAGGACCACCTTCTGCATGATGATGTCCGTGTACGGTCCCACGAGCTCGTAGGAGCGGGGATTCAGGATGCCGCCGGTCACCATGACCTTGATGTTGGGCCGGACGGCCAGCTGCGAGGCGATGTTGATCGCATTGGTGACGACGGTCAGCGTTGGCTGGTTGGCGGGGGTGTTGAGGTCCTCGCGGGTTGCCAGGATCTGCGCCAGGGCGGTGCTGGTGGTGCCGCCGCACAGGCCGATCACGGCCCCGGGCCTGATCAGTGCCGAGGCCGCCTGGGCGATTTGTTCCTTGGCTTCGGCGTGGTCGTCTCGGTTGTACCGCCCGGGAAGGTCGTAGGCGAGCGCTCCGGTGGTGGCGCCGCCCCGGGTGCGGGTCAGCAGCCGCCTCTTAGCCAGGCTGTCCAGGTCTCGGCGGGCCGTGGCGGGCGAAACAGCAAGCTGTGAGACGATCTCCTCAACCTCGACCTGGCCGGTCTTGGCGAGGATATCCAGGATGGCCGTCAGGCGGTCGGTACGGGTCATGGGGGCCTCTCAGCGTCAAACAGTCACTCAATTATGACGTTTTCTGATTGTATCAGACCCGCAACGATCACAAAACGTCAAAAACTGTCCGAGGCTCAACGCACCCGTACACCCGCCCGCCACACAGCGTACGTGAGCGGCATGCCCGGGCGGTAGGCGAGATGGGTGGCGGAGGGTGCGTTGAGCATGTGCAGATCCGCCCGGTGTCCGACGGCGAGGGATCCCACCGCCCGTTCGCCGTCGGCGTCGTGCCCGGAGTCCCGGTGCAACGCCAGCGCGCCGCCGTACGTCGCGGCCCGGACCGCCTCATGGACGCTGAGCCGCATCTGCAGCACGGCCGTCGCCACACAGAAGGCCATGGAACTGGTGTAGGAGGTGCCGGGGTTGCAGTTGGACGCCAGCGCCAGCTGCACGCCGGCGTCCAGCATTGCCCGTGCCGGGGGCAGCGCCTGCCGGGTAGAAAGGTCGCAGGCGGGAAGGCACGTGGCGACGGTCCCGCGCACGCCGGTGCCCGTTGCGGGGTCCCAGCCAGCCCAACTCTCAGCCAGCGCGGCTACGTCTTCAGCCGACAGGTAGTTGACGTGGTCCACGCTCGCCGCGCCCAGATCCACCGCCAGCTGCACCCCGGGGCCCTGGCCCAGCTGGTTGCCGTGTACCCGGATCCCCAGCCCGGCATCCCGGCACGCCTCAAGTACGCGGCGGGACTGCTCCGCAGTGAAGGCCCCCTCCTCACAGAAGACGTCCGCCCAGCGGACATAGGGGCGGACGGCGTCAAGCATGGGCCCGCAGACGAGCTCTGTGTAGGCATCGGCATCCGAGCCGGCGGGTACCAGGTGTGCTCCCAGGTAGGTGACTTCGTCGACCACGGTGGAGGCGATGCGGGCGCTCCGTGCCTCGTTTTCGGTGTCCAGCCCGTACCCCGTCTTCGTTTCGAGATACGTGGTGCCCAGGGAGACGGCCTCGGAAACCCGTGCCATCGCCAGCCTCGTGAGGTCGAAATCGGACGTCTGCCGGGTGGCGTCGACGGTAACAGCGATCCCACCGGCCGAATAGGACTCTCCCGCCATCCGGGCTTCGAACTCCGCGGTGCGGTCGCCGGCGAAGACCAGGTGCGTATGCGAGTCAACCCAGCCGGGCAGCACCGCGCGGCCGCCGGCATCGACGGTGTCATCGGCGGCCGGGGCTGAGGCGGCGGCACCCAGCCACGCAATCCGTTCCCCTTCGACCACTATGGCGGCGTTTTTCAGGACCCGGTGTTCCAGGTCCTGGGTCATCAGCTCGGCGATATTGGTGATCAGGGTGCTCATGAGTCTATTCTTCAACGCCGAATGGACCAGCGCGTGGCGGCCAGCGCCTCCGCTGTCCGGAATGCCGGACTGTGGTCGACGTCGGTCCCGGAGCCCTGCCCGGCGAGGATCTGGGCGGCCGCGAGCTCGGCCATGGCCGCCGAGGTCTGGAACCCGTAACCTCCCTGGCCGGCGAGCCAGTAGAACCCGCGGGCCTCCGCGTCGAAGCCGGCCACGGGCACGCCGTCGGCCGCTTCGGTCCGGAGCCCGGTCCAGGCACTGCGGATTTGGCCGATCCCGAGGGTGGTGACCTGGTTGAGCTTGGCGATCAGCCGCTCCACGTCGCCGGGCCGGGGCCGGGCGTCCTCCGGCCCGCTGGGGACAGTTTCAGAGGGCGAAACCAGCACGTCAGTCCCCTCTCGCCGAAAGTAGAACGTGTTGTCCGCTGCCGCCACCATGGGGCTGTGCTCAGGCAGGGGACGTTCGACGCCGACAATCGCCGCGGTGCGCCGGTACGGCTGCAACCCGAGCTTCTCCACTCCGCTGGTGACGGCGAGTTCGTCGGCCCAGGCGCCTGCGGCGTTGACCATCACACCGGACTGGAAAGCCTCCTGCCCGGCCCCGATCTCCCACCCTGAGCCCAACCGTTGGGCGGAATGCACTCGGGCGCCGGTAATAATGTCCGCGCCGGCGGCTTCCGCCCGCTCCCGGTGGTCGGTCAGCAGCAGGGGGGCGTCGCAGCCGAAGGATCCGGTATCCAGGCCCGCGGCGGAAAACGTGTCCGGCACCAGCGCCGGACACAGCTCCAGTGCTTCGGCCACTGAAATGGGGCTCATGTGGCCGCTGGCCTCGGCACGGACAGCCTCCTCAGTGCCGATGAGCATAAAGCTGCGCGGCGACAGGACCGGCCGGGGCAGTTCCGCATCCCTTGCCGCCATCAGCTCCAGCGTGCGGGCCGTCAACTGCTGCACTACGGCCGGACCGTAGCTGGGGATCAGCTGCCGGGCTGAGCGGGAGGACGTGTGGTACGCCAGCTCCTGTTCCGCCTCCACCAACGCAACGCTGCAGCTGGCGGCGAGTGCCGACGCCAGGGACAGGCCCGCGATACCGCCGCCGACAATGAGGACATCATAATGTGCTGCCATGGCTCCATCCTTGCAGAGTTGCCGTGCGGCCGCGCCGAGCCTGGCGCCAGTCCAGCCCCGGGGGCCTAGCCCGCTACGGCGGCACGGCTGGCGACGAAGGCACCCACGCACGCTTCGACGTCGTCCGCCGAATGTGAGGCTGAGAGCTGCACCCGGATCCGGGCCGCACCGCGCGGGACCACCGGGAAACTGAACGCAGTGACGAAGACGCCGTGCTGGAGCATCTGGTCAGCCACCTTGGCGGCCATCACGGCGTCCCCGAACATGACGGGGACAATCGCGTGTTCGCCATCCAGGAGTTCGAAGCCTTCCTCGGTCATCCGGGACCGGAAAAGCCGGGCGTTCTCGAACAGCCTGGTCCGCAGTTCGCCGGAATTCTCCACCAGGTCCAGGGCCTTGATGGTGGCTGCCACGATCGCGGGGGCCAGGGAGTTGGAGAACAGGTAGGGGCGCGCCTTCTGGCGGAGCATGGCCACCACTTCGCTGCGGCCAGAAACGTAGCCTCCGGACGCGCCGCCCAGGGCCTTGCCGAACGTGCCGGTGTAGATATCAACGCGGTGGGACACACCGGCGTGTTCGGGGGTTCCGGCTCCGGTGGCACCCATAAAGCCGACAGCGTGGGAGTCGTCCACCATGACCAGGGCGTCGTGCTTCTCCGCGAGGTCGCAGATCGCCTCCAGCGGGGCGAGGTAGCCGTCCATGGAGAACACGCCGTCGGTCACGATGATCTTGCGCCGGGCATCTTTGGCTTCGAGGAGCTTGGCTTCGAGATCGGCCATGTCCTGGTTCGCGTACCGGAAGCGCTGGGCCTTGCAGAGCCGGATGCCGTCGATGATGGAGGCATGGTTGAGGGCGTCGGAAATGATGGCGTCCTCCGGCCCGAAGAGGGATTCGAAGACCCCACCGTTGGCGTCAAAGCAGCTGGAGAACAGGATGGTGTCCTCGGTCCCGAGGAATCTGGAGACCCTGGCTTCGAGTTCCAGATGCAGGTCCTGGGTGCCGCAGATGAAGCGGACACTGGCCATGCCAAAGCCACGGGTGTCCATGGCTTCCTTGGCTGCGGCGATGATTTCCGGGTGGTCTGCCAAGCCTAAGTAGTTGTTGGCGCAGAAATTCAGCACCGAGGTGCCGGGCTGGCCAATCTGCCCCGCGGTGACGTGGCTGGACTGCGGGGAGTTGATGCTCCGTTCGGTCTTGAAGAGCCCGGCGGTTCGGATGTCGTCCAGCTCTGCCTGGAGTTGGTCCTTGATGGCGGTGTACATGGTGCTCCTTAGAGTTCGGTCCAGTCGAGGACAACTTTGCCGCCGACGCCGGCGCGGGCAATGTCAAAGCCTTTTTCCCAATCCTTGGCGGGAAGCCTGTCCGTCACGACGGCCGAGATGCCGGCGTGCAGCACCGGGTTGGAGGACAGCATGGCACTCATGGCGTACCAGGTTTCATACATCTCGCGGCCGTAGATGCCCTTCAGGGTCAGCATGTGCGTGACCACCTTGCCCCAGTCGATGGTGATGTCCTGGCTGGGCAGGCCGAGCATGGCAATACGCCCGCCGTGGTTCATGTTGTCGATCATCTCAGGAAGCGCGGTGGGGTGGCCCGACATTTCCATGCCGATGTCAAAGCCTTCCCGCATGCCCAGTTCCCGCTGGGCATCGCGGACCCGGGTAGTGGAGACGTCGATGGCGAGGTCCACGCCGAGTTGCCGGGCCAGGTCCAGGCGGGGCTGGGACACATCGGTGATGGCGATCTTGCGCGCCCCTGCGTGGCGGGCCACCGCGATGGCCATGAGTCCGATGGGTCCGGCACCGGTGATCAGCACGTCCTCGCCCACCAGGGGGAAGCTGAGGGCGGTGTGCACGGCGTTGCCGAACGGATCGAAGATCGCGCCGAGCTCGGGGGTGATGGAGGGATCGTGATGGACCCAGACGTTGGTCTCGGGGATAACGACGAACTCGGCGAAGGCTCCGTCCCGCTGAACACCCACGCTGACGGTGTGGATGCACATCTGCCGCCGGCCGGCGCGGCAGTTGCGGCAGATCCCGCACACCACATGGCCTTCACCGGACACCCGGTCGCCCACCTTGACGTCGCGGACGTCCTTGCCGGTTTCCACTACTTCGCCATAGAACTCGTGGCCGGGAATGAGTGGCGCTTCGATAATGCCCTGGGCCCATGAGTCCCAGGACTGGATGTGCAGGTCTGTGCCGCAGATGCCGGTAGTCAGGACGCGGATCTTGACATCGTCAGGCCCCGCCTCGGGTTCCGGACGGTCAACCAGTTCGAACCCGGCGTGTGCGCCGGACTTGTAAAGGGCCTTCATTGGCTTCCTAACTCTTGGTTGTCGCCCTGGGCTGCGGGCGGAGATCTCCCTTCATTAGAGCTATTACAAAGCGTTAGCACAAGCAGTATTTTCTCAATCGACGATGAAGCTACGGCTTATGCGTAGACTGGCTGAATGGAAATTCACCAGCTGGAAATCCTCCGCGAGCTTGGAGCCCTTGGCAGCGTGAAAGCGGTGGCGGAGACGCTGATGGTCACACCCTCCGCCGTGTCCCAGCAGCTGTCCCTGCTGCAACGGAACGTCGAGGTGCCGCTGACGCGCAAAGAGGGCAGGAACCTGGTGCTCACGGAAGCCGGCCAGGTGCTCGCCGACGCCGGCGCCGCCGTCGTCAGTGCCATGGCGGATGCGCGCACCGCCATCGGCGCGTACCACGGTTCGCCGGTGGCGCCAGTGACGCTCTGCGGGTTCCACAGCGTGGGCCAGGCTTTGTTCGCCCCGCTCGCGCGGATGCTGGACGCGCCGGGCCAGCCGAGGATCCAGCTCTCCGACGAGGACGTGGCGCAGCACGACTTCCCGGCGTTGACCGCCCGCTACGATTTGGTGCTCGCCCACCGCATGGACCACAGCCCGCGCTGGCCGCAGGAGCGGGTCGCGGTGATCCCGCTGGCTCATGAACCGCTGGATGTTGCCCTGCCGGCGGACCACCGCCTCGCCGGCCAGGCCACGGTGACCGCGGCCGACGTCGTGGGCGAAGCCTGGGTGACCAGCCACACCGGTTACTCTCCCGCGGACGTGCTATCCGCCGTCGCGGCCGTGTCCAGCAAGGAACTGAACATCGTGCACCGGATCAATGATTACTCCACCGTGGCGGCCCTGGTGGCGGCGGGCGGCGTGGTGGGACTGTTGCCGCGGCATACGGCGCGGCCTGTGCTCAATCCCGGGATTGTGCTGCGGCCGCTCGAGGGCATCAGCACCCGGCGGCGGATCGACATCCTGGCCCGCCCGGAGAACCTGAAGCGGCGTGCGGTGACGATGGTGTGCGAGGCGCTGCAGGCGATCATGACCGGGCTGGTGGACCCTCCCCCAACTAAGTAGCAGCAGATGTCGTTATGAGGGCTCAAAACGACATCTGCTGCTACCTACTTTTCGAGCCCTTTCCCGTGGCCTTTGCGTGCTTCCTTGCCGAGGCCCTTGCCCATGCCTTTGCCCAGGCCAAGTCCCGGACCCGTTCCCGCGCCCTCGACGATCTTGTCCGCCGTGGCAGAGTCGCCGCTTTTCACACCGGAGACCCGGACCGACTCACCCGTAGCGATCTCCGCGATGGTTACCTCTGAGGGCTTAAGCCGCTTGCCGTCCTCCCCCGTGGCAGGAGATCCGTCCGCCGCTGGAGCGGGGAACTTGATGATCTTAGTCTCTGCGTTGACGGCGTAACTCTGCGTGAAACCGTCCTCGCTCTTGACGGTGACTGAGGTCTCGCTGACGGCCTCCACTGTGCCCTGCTGGCTCAGGTGGGTTTCAAACGTCCCGTCGGCCTTCTTCACTACGCTCTCGCTATGCAAGTGCTGGGGTCGCTCGGCCTTGTCCTGCTTCTTGTCCTGCTTGCCCGGGGCCGACTCCGACGGAGAAGGCGACGGCGAGTCAGTGGCGGACCATGCGATCGCCACCCCCGTACCGGTCAGGCCCAGCGCCACCACGCCGGCCAGCAATGCCTTGCGGATTCTCAACGGTTCTCGGACCGACATGGCCATACCTCCACAGCACGGGCAGGGCCCCTGTGCCCTGGAACTTCAGTGTAGGACCGGGAACCGCCGCTGAACACGAGTACTTTTACGCCCGCAGGATGCGAGTACTACCTAGAAACAAAACTGGGTCGCAGCAAGTGTCGTTATGAGCGTTCTCAACGACATTTACTGCGACCCAGTTGGGTTAAATCAGGCGAGTCAGCCCTCGACGCCAAGCTTCTGCAGGATCAGTTCCTTCACGCGGCCAGCATCTGCCTGCCCGCGGGTGGCCTTCATGACACCGCCCACGATCGCACCGATGGCCTGGAGCTTGCCTGCGCGGATCTTGTCCGCGACGTCGGGCTGCGCGGCGAGGGCGGCATCGATGGCTTCAAGCAGGGGGCCGTCGTCGGAAACGACGGCCAGGCCGCGCTTCTCGACGATTTCCGCCGGGCTGCCTTCACCAGCGAGCACGCCGTCAAGGACCTCGGTGGCCATCTTGTTGTTGATCTTGCCGTCTTCCACCAGTTTGTTCAGTTCAACAATGGTGGCGGGCTGGACGCCCAGCTGGCCGGGATCGACGTCCGCGTTCTTGGCGCGGCCCACGATCTCGCCCATCCACCACTTGCGGGCCACGGAGGCCGAGGCGCCGGCCGCAATGGTTTCCTCGATTTCGTCCATGACACCGGCGTTGACGACGTCCCGGAATTCCAGGTCCGAGTAGCCCCAGTCGGCCTGCAGCCGCTTGCGCCGGGCCGCGGGCGGCTCGGGCAGGGTGGCACGCAGTTCCTCAACCCACTCACGCGAGGGAACAACCGGAACCAGGTCCGGCTCCGGGAAGTAGCGGTAGTCGTCGGCGTCGGACTTGGCCCGGCCCGACGTCGTCGTGCGCGTGTCCTCGTGCCAGTGGCGGGTCTCCTGGATAACCGGCTCGCCGGACTCCAGAACGGCAGCGTGCCGCCTGATTTCGTAGTGCACAGCGTGCTCGACGGCGCGCAGCGAGTTCACGTTCTTGGTTTCGGAGCGAATGCCGAAGCGTTCGCGGCCGTGCGGGCGGAGCGAGACGTTGGCGTCGCAGCGGACGTTGCCGCGTTCCATCTTCGCGTCGGACACACCAAGGTTCTTGACGATCTCACGGACCGCAGCCACGTATGCCTTGGCCAGCTCGGGGGCACGGGAACCGGCACCTTCGATGGGCTTGGTGACGATCTCGACGAGCGGCACGCCAGCGCGGTTGTAGTCCACCAGCGAGAAGTCCGCGCCCTGGATGCGGCCGGTGGCTCCACCCATGTGGGTCAGCTTTCCGGCGTCCTCCTCCATGTGGGCGCGCTCGATCTCCACGCGGAACAGGGTGCCGTCGGAGAGCTCGATGTCCAGGTAACCGTCGTACGCGATGGGTTCGTCGTACTGGGATGTCTGGAAGTTCTTCGGAGTATCCGGGTAGAAGTAGTTCTTCCGGGCGAAGCGGCAGGACTCAGCGATCTTGCAGTTGAGCGCGAGGCCGATCTTGATAGAGGACTCGATCGCGGTCTTGTTCACCACCGGCAGCACGCCGGGCATGCCAAGGTCCACCTCGTTGACGTTGGTGTTCGGCTCGTCGCCGAAGACGTTGGGCGCCGAAGAGAACATCTTGGTCTTGGTGTTGAGCTCAACGTGGACCTCAAAGCCCAGGACGGGATCGTACTTCTCCATGGCCTCTTCGAAGCTCAGGGTAGCGTCAGTGCTCATTATTTTGCCTCCTTGGCGTCGACAAGGGTGGGGACCGGTCCGGCCAACGTGGACTCAGCCAGGTCCGGGGCCTGGGCGAGGAGCGGTCCGCCCCACTTCGCCTCCAGGAGGGATTCCAAAACCGCACCCACCCGGTAGAGGCGGGCATCCTGGCGGGCCGGTGCCAGCAGCTGGATGCCGACGGGCAGGCCGTCCTCGTCAGCCAGGCCGCCCGGAAGGGACAGTCCGGGGACGCCGGCCAGGTTGGCAGGGATGGTGGCGACGTCGTTGAGGTACATCGCCAGGGGGTCATCGAGCTTCTCCCCCAGCTTGAAGGCCGTGGTGGGGGCCGTGGGCGAGATCAGGACGTCGGCCACCGTGAACGCGGCGTCGAAGTCGCGCTGGACCAGCGTGCGCACCTTCTGGGCCGAGCCGTAGTAGGCGTCGTAGTAGCCTGCGCTCAGGGCGTACGTGCCAAGGATGATGCGGCGTTTGACTTCGTCGCCGAAGCCGGCGGCGCGGGTGGCCCCCATGACGCGTTCGATGGTCATGGGCCCGTCTTCGGGGAGGACGCGCAGGCCGTAACGGACGCCGTCGAACTTTGCCAGGTTGGAGGACGCCTCCGACGGCATGATCAGGTAGTAGGCGCCGAGGGCGTACTGGAAGTTGGGGCAGGAAACCTCAACGATTTCCGCGCCGGCCTGCTTGAGCAGTTCCAGCGAATCGTTGAAGCGGTTCTCGACGCCGGCCTGGTAGCCCTCGCCGTGGAGTTCCTTGATGATGCCGATCCGCATGCCGTCCACGTTGCCCAGCCGGGCGGCAGCCACGAGGTCCTCCAGGGGGTCGGGCAGGGAGGTGGAGTCGAAGGGGTCGTGCCCGCCGATGACCTGGTGCAGGAGCGCCGAGTCCAGCACTGTCCGCGAGACCGGGCCTATCTGGTCCAGCGAGGAGGCCATGGCGATGGCCCCGTAGCGGGACACGCTGCCGTACGTGGGCTTGACGCCCACGGTGCCGGTGACGGCACCGGGCTGGCGGATGGAGCCGCCGGTGTCGGTACCGAGGGCCAAGGGTGCTTCAAAGGCGGCGACGGCGGCTGCCGAACCGCCGCCGGACCCGCCCGGGATCCGGTCCAGGTCCCAGGGGTTCCTGGTGGGCCCGTACGCGGAGTGCTCCGTGGAGGAGCCCATGGCGAATTCGTCCAGGTTGGTCTTGCCCAGGATGGGCATTTTGGCCTCGCGCAGCCGCTTGACCACCGTGGCGTCATACGGGCTGTGCCAGCCCTCAAGGATCTTCGAACCGGCCGTGGTGGGCTGGCCGATAGTGACAATGAGGTCCTTGACCGCGATCGGCACGCCGGCGAGCTCGTGGAGCGCCTCGGCCGCGGCGCCGCCGGCGGCGCGGATGGCGTCAACTTCGGCGGCAACGGCAAGCGCCTCTTCCGTGTTGACGTGGAGGAAGGCGTTCACGCCGCGTTCGCCGCCGTCGACCTCTGCGATCCGGTCCAGGTGGGCCTGCACTACCTCGACGGAGGTGATTTCGCGGGCGGCGAGCTTCTCGGCCAGCTGCGCTGCGGAGAGGCGGATGAGCTGGTTGGTATTGGTTTCAGTCATTGGTGTCTTATGCCTCATCCAGGATGGCCGGGACCTTGAAACGGTTCTCATCGGAGTCCGGAGCTCCCGAAAGTGCCTGGTCCGCGGTGAAGGTGTGACCCACAACGTCCTCGCGGAACACGTTGCTCAGCGGGATCGGGTGCGAGGTTGCCGGGACGTCGTCTCCGGCGGCTTCGCTCACGGATTTGACTGATTCAACGATGACGGCGAGTTCGCCGGCCATCCTGTCCAGCTCTTCAGCACTCATCTCGATGTGAGCGAGCCGCGCGAGGTGCGCGACGTCGTCACGGTTGATCGCAGCCATGGATCTCCCCTGCAAAGTTCGAATTGTTTTCCGAACCAGTCTAGTGGGGAAACGTCGGTGCCCGTCTGACGACCCCCAGCGGGCGTCAGACGGGCACGTCGGTGCCGTGGTCCCGGCCACGAGGGCCAGCCACAGGCAGGACAAGACTAACCGATTCCGATGGCTCCAGTCAGCATTCCCACACCAAGCATTACGAGGGAGATGACGGCCGTACGCCAGAGGACCTTTTTGTGGTGATCGCCCAGGTCAACCTTGGCCAGGGAGACGAGCAGCAGGATGGCCGGAACAAGTGGGCTCTGCAGGTGGAACGGCTGGCCGGTGATGGAGGCACGGGCCATCTCGGCGGCGCTGATGCCATAGTGGCCGGCCGTCTCGCTGAGTACCGGCAGGACACCGAAGTAGAAGGCGTCATTGCTCATGAAGAAGGTCATGGGGATGCTGAGCACACCGGTGATCACCGCCATGAAGGGGCCCATGCTCGAGGGGATGATCTGGACCAGCCAGGCGGACATTGCCTCCACCATGCCGGTTCCGGTGAGGACGCCGGTCAGGACTGCGGCGGCCATGACCATGCTCACCACGGCCACGATGGACGGTGCGTGGGCGATCAGCTGCGCGCCCTGCTCCTTGACGTTAGGGAAGTTCACCACCAGCGCGATGGCGGAACCGACCATAAAGACGAACGGCAACGGCACGAGGTCGGCCACCAGCATGACCATCACCGCGATGGTCAGGCCCAGGTTGAACCAGATGAGCTTGGGACGCAGGGTGCTGCGGTTGGGGTCCAAAGCGGTGTCCGCCATCGCGGAGTCGTGGTCGTCCACGAGGGTTTCGGTGCGTTCCAGGACGGCAACGGAGGACCCCTCCGGGAAACCGCCGACGGCGGGAGTGCCACTTGCGGGGGTACCTGACCCCGAACGGCCGGTTCCCGACCCACCAGGGGTGGTGCCGCCGTCGAACGCTTCCGGTGAATCCGGCACTCCCCAGATTTCCGGCTCAGTGGCGCGGAGGCGGTTGCGCTCCTGCAGTCCCAGCAGCCAGGAGAAGGCGAATACCACCACGAGGCCGGCGATCAGCGACGGAATCATGGGGACAAAAACGTCATTGACGTCCAGGTGGAGCGCGGTGGCGGCGCGGGCCGTGGGGCCGCCCCACGGAAGGATGTTCATGGTGCCGTTGGCCAGGCCGGCCACGCAGGTGAGGACCACCGGGCTCATCTTCAGGCGCAGGTAGACGGGCAGCATGGCCGCGGTGGTGAGGATGAAGGTGGTGGAGCCGTCACCATCCAGGGAAACTGCGGCCGCAAGGATCGCGGTGCCGAGCACCACCTTGGCGGGGTCGTTGCCCAGCTTGCGGAGGATGAACTTCACCAGCGGGTCGAACAGCCCGACGTCGATCATCAGGCCAAAGTAGATGATCGCGAACATCAACAGGGCTGCGGTGGACGTCATTGACTTCATCGAATCAAGGACCATGTCCCCGATGCCAAGCCCGGCGCCTGCAAAGAGGCCAAAAACGGTGGGGACGATGATCAGCGCCAGCACTGGCGTCAACTTCTTCGTCATGATCAGCACCATGAATACCGCGATCATGGCGAATCCAAGTAATACCAGCACGGCCGGCTCCTTCTTGTGAACAGCGACACAACGGTGTGACGCGTGCTACAGACGTTATAGTGGCGGCCATCACCGCCGTGCCTTTGCCTCAATTGATTGGCATACTGCTTATTGCGAGCATTTTGCGCATTGTGCTCACGGCATCCCATCAGCCGACGACACCAGGAAATCAAGGAGGATCATGCAGCGTTCCGCGCCCCGGCCGCCCTTGCGGTTCTCCACCCAGACGCTGCTCCTGCAGCTTGGCGTGGTTCTTTTGGTGGTTCTGCTCAGCGCCGCCGTCCACGCCTGGCTGACGTACGACAGGGTTGGCGCCGAGGCTGAGAACCAGGCGCTGACGCTGGCGCGCACTGTCGCGTCGGACCCGTCCGTCCGTGCCGACGTGTTTGCCATCAGTGAGCAGGCCGGCACTCCCCCGGCCAGCGAACTTTCGGCCGGGCCCCTGATGGCCGCCGCCGAAGCCGCCCGCGCCCGCACCGGAGCCCTTTTTGTGGTCATCACCGACGAAACCGGCCTGCGGCTCGCCCACCCGGACCCTGCCCGGCTCGGCGAAAAAGTCAGCACCGATCCCACCGAAGCACTGGCCGGCCAGGAGGTGACCACCCGCAACACGGGCACGCTAGGCCCGTCGGCCGGGGCCAAGGTCCCGGTGTACGCACCGGGAACAGAGACTGTGGTGGGCGAGGTCAGTGTTGGCTACTCCATGGAAACGGTGGGCCAGAGCGTGCAACGCGACATCGGGCCTGTTGCGCTGACCGCTGCCGGCGCCCTGCTGGCAGGCGTGCTGGCGTCCTTCCTGCTGCGGCGCAGGCTGCAGCGCCTGACCCTGGGCCTGGAGCCTGAGGAGATCAGCACCCTGGTCCATGACCAGGTGGCAGTGCTGCAAGGCGTGGACGACGGCGTGATCGGCGTTTCCGCCGACGGCAGGATCAGCGTCTTCAATGCAGCAGCACAGCGGCTCCTGGGGCAGCGCGACCTCGCTGGGGGCCTGTGGGCGGATGCTCCGGTCCCCGGCCAGCTGAAGTCGTTGACGCTGCCGGACGCCGAAGAGGCGGATGCCATCGAGCTGGTGGCGGGCGGGCGCGTGCTGGTGGCCAGTGCGCGGAAGGCCCTGCACCGGCGCGAGGACCTGGGCTGGGTGGTGATGCTGCGGGACCGCACCGAGCTGCAGCAGCTCACCCGGCAGCTGGACGCCGTGGGCACCATGTCCACCGCTCTCCGGGCCCAGCGCCACGAGTTTGCCAACCAGCTGCACACCATCGCCGGGTTCATGAGCATCGGCCAGCACCACCGGGCCCGGGAGTACCTGGCCCGGCTCGCCGCAACGGGCCCGCTAAAGTTCCCCGTCGACCAGGCCGAGCTGCTCCAGGACCCCTACCTTCAGGCTTTTGTGGGCGCCAAGGGCGTGGAAGCCGACGAACGCGGGGTCACACTCCGCGTCGGGCCGGAGACGCTGGTCCGGAGCCAGGTCACCGAGCCCCAGGACGTGACAACCGTGCTCGGAAACCTGATCGACAACGCGGTGAACGCCGCCGTCGCCGGTACTTCTCCGGACCGCTGGGTGGAACTGGAAGTTTTGGATGAACCGGACGACGCCGGCGGCACCCTGCACATCGTCGTCGCCGACTCCGGTGACGGGTTGGGGGCTGGGACGGAACCCGAAGCGGTGTTTGCGGAGGGGTTTACGACGGCGGCCTCCGGAACGCGTGCGTCCGGTCCGGCTGTGTCCGCCCGGGCCGGGGGCCAGGGACTGGGACTCGCCCTGGCCCGTCAGCTGGCCCGGCGCCGCGGCGGGGACGTGAAGGTCCTGGAGCCGGGCTCCGAAGGCGGACCTGGCGCCGTCTTCATGGCCTCCCTTCCGCACACTACGGCGGGAATAAAGCCTTCCGCCGGAGAGGATGACGATGCCTGAGGATTTCAGGGTGCTCATAGTGGACGACGATTTCCACGTGGCCAAGCTGCACGCCGCGTACGTGGATTCGGTGCCGGGTTTCCTGGCGCTGTCGCCGGTAGGCTCGGCGTCCCTTGCGCTGCAGGCCATCCACAGCCTGCGCCCGGACCTGGTCCTGTTGGATGTCTACCTGCCGGACGGGTCAGGGCTGGACCTGCTCCAGCAACTGGACGTGGACACCATGATCCTGAGTGCGGCCTCGGATGCCGCCTCGGTCAGCAGGGCCTTCCGCCGGGGAGCCCTGGGCTACCTGCTCAAGCCCTTTACGGCCGAATCCCTGTCCCAGCAGCTGCGGTCCTACGCCCGGTACCGGCGCATCCTGGGCCAGGCGGGCGCACTGGACCAGGACGCGGTGGAACGCGTGAAGCGGTCCCTCATTCCCGGCGAAGCGGCACCATCAACCAAGCCCAGGTCCGCCACGGAAGCCGCCGTCCTGGAGTCACTGGTTCCAGGGGAGCAGTACTCAGCCGCCGAAGTAGCCACCCGGGTAGGCGTCTCCCGGGCCACGGCGCAACGGTACCTGTCCTCGCTGGCCGACGACGGCGCCGTCGACATCCAGCTGCGCTACGGAACCACGGGCCGCCCCGAACACCGCTACGGCCTCCCGGCCCGCTAAGCCCTGGACGGCTTCTTAGCTGGCGCTCTTCTGGGCTACGAGCTCGATCTCCACGAGCATTTTCGGGTCCAGGAACGGCAGGACGTGTACCAGGGAGAGCGTGGGGCGGATCTCGCCGAAGACTTCGCCGTGGGCACGGCCGGCCTCTTCCCACTTGCTGATGTCCGTGAGGTAGAGCTTGGACTGCACAACATCGCCGAAGCCGAAGCCGGCGTCGGCCAGGACAGCGCCGAGCTTCTGAAGGATGTACTGGGTCTGGGTGTAGAAGTCTTCGCCCACAATGCCGTCTTCGCCGCTGGCAGCCGTCGCCGAGATGTACAGCGTGTTATCCACCTGGACGGCTCGGGAGTATCCGAGGGTCTATTCCCAGACGGAGCCGGTGCCGAATGTTTTGCGCATGGTGGGCCTTTCAGTCCTGAAATGAGTCGGCACCACTCTAGGGCGGCTAGACGTCCAGCCGGTAAACCAGCAGCTTTATGTCAGTGCCGGGAACGAACCAGTCGCGCTTTGGCACTCGCTGGAACCCGGTCTTGCGGTATAGCCCGTGGGCGCTTTCCCATGTTTTTCCCGTCGTGAGCGCCACCGCGTTGATGCCCTCCAGGGACCGGGCATGGTCAATAATGGCCTCCACCATGGCCTTGCCGGCTCCGCTGCGCTGCGCTGCGGGGTCCACCACCAGCATGCGGAACTCCAGCTCATCGGCAAGGGCAATGTCCGCATACGGCTCACCCGCCACCGCCAGCGTCACGGAGCCCACCACCTGGCCGTCACGCTCGGCTACCCAGATGGTGGCCTTCGCCGCACGCTCGGCGACTTCCTGGACCTGCCGCATATATGGGTGGTCCGCGTCCTCGAAGTAGCCCGCGGCGAGGTAGGAATCCCGGGTGATCCGGGCGATGACGTCAAAGTCGGACTCGACGGCGGGACGGACGGTTATCTGCGGCTGCACCTGACAATGCTAGTAGCGTCCGCCGGGCGGCGGCCTTGAAAGGGCACTTTCCGTGACTGAACTATCACTGCCCGCCGATGTGGCACTCCAGCCGTGGCGGGGATGCCCTCAGAGGGGGAACTTCCCCGAGAGCTCCAGGCTCGCGGCGCACGTCCAGGCTGCCAGCCTGTCGCCGTCCTTGGGCCCGCCCCGGAGCGGGCTGGTGAGGCGCGGCCGCCGTACCCAGCAGCCTGCCTCCTCGGCGATCAGCGCTCCAGCGGAGAAATCGTGTTCGTTGAGGCCGCGTTCGCCAAAGGCGTCGATGGTTCCGTCAGCAACCATGCAGAGGTCCAGGGCGGCGGAGCCCAGGCGGCGGACGTCCGCGAAACCGTCCATGAGTCCGCCCAGGGCAACGGCCTGTTGCGCGCGGACGGTGGGATCGTAACTGAATCCGGTGGCCAGGATCTGCCCCTTCCGTCCGGCTACCGGGCCTTCCAGCCGGGTCACCCTGCCGCGCGCTTCAAGCCAGGCGCCCTGCCCACGGGAGGCGTAGTACACGCGGTCCAGTGCAGGTGCGTGGACGACGCCGGCCAGCCAGACGCCGTCGGGATCGGCCACCGCCACGGACGTGGCGTAGTAGACGATATTCCTGATGAAGTTGGTGGTTCCGTCCAGCGGGTCGATGGACCAGCGGTAGCCGCTGGGAGCCTCCGGCTTTGTGGTGCCATGCTCCTCGCCCGTGATGGTGTCCTGCGGCCGCGCCGCGGTAATGGCGCGGCGTACCGCGTCCTCGGCCGCGACGTCGTAGGCCGTGACCCAGTCCCCGGCGTCGCCCTTGTTGCTGACGCCCAGCGCATCACCGTTCCGCGACGCCAGTACAGCGGCGCCGGCAGCGGCGGCCAGCCGGGCCACCGCCAGCAACTCAACGGTGAGGTCCAGGCGGCTCACTCCGCTGCCTGTTCGGATTCGCCGGCTTCTGCCTCGGTTGAAGGAGCAGGACCGTTTTCCAGGAGTTCCCGGAAGCCGTCCTCGTCGAGCACCGGAATGCCGAGCTGCTCCGCCTTGTCCAACTTGGTGCCCGCATTTTCCCCGGCCACTACATAGCTGGTGTTTTTGGAGACGGAGCCGGCAGCCTTGCCGCCCCGGGTGAGGATGGCTTCCTTGGCTTCGTCCCGGCTGAAGTTGGGCAGCGAACCGGTGACGACGATAGTGAGGCCTTCGAGGGTGCGGGGCGTGGATTCGTCCCGTTCGTCCTCCATCCGGACCCCGGCAGCAGCCCAGCGGTCGATGATTTCGAGGTGCCAGTCCTCGGCAAACCATTCCTTCAACGCAGCGGCGATGGTGGGACCCACGCCGTCAACGTGAGCGAGTTCTTCCTCGGAGGCCTGCCGGATGGCGTCCATGCTGCCGAAGGCCTGCGCGAGGGCCCGGGACGCCCGCGGTCCCACGTGCCGGATGGAGAGCGCCACGAGCAGCCGCCACAGGGGCTGGGTCTTGGCTTTTTCCAGCTCCCGGAACAGCTTTTCGGTGGTGGCCGTGGGCTTGGAAGGAGTTTTTGCCGTCCCTTTGCTCCAGAAATACGGCACCAGCTCAAACTCGCCGGTGGCCACGCCCTTGGAGCGTTTTTCCCGCCTGATGCGTACGTCCGCCAGGGATTCCGGGGTGAGGTCAAAAAGGGCCGCTTCGGTGGTCAGCGGCGGTACCTCGGGTTCGGCGGGCTGCGTGAGCGCTATGGCCGCTTCCCAGCCGAGGGCCTCGATGTCGAACCCTCCGCGGCCTGCCAGATGGAAGACCCGCTCACGCAACTGGGCCGGACAGGACCGTGCGTTGGGGCAGCGGATATCCACGTCCCCTTCCTTGCCGGGCGCCAGCGGCGTTCCGCAGGAAGGGCATTCGGTGGGCATCACGAAGTCGCGTACCGGCGGATCCTGCTGCTCGCGCAGGGCGAGGACAGGGCCCACGATTTCGGGGATGACGTCGCCGGCTTTCCGCAGGACCACGATGTCGCCGATTTTTACGCCTTTGGCTTTGACTACATCCTGGTTGTGCAGGGTGGCCATCCCCACCGTGGAGCCTGCCACCTTGACGGGCTCCATAATGCCGAACGGGGTCACCCGCCCGGTGCGCCCAACGTTGACGGCAATGTCCAGGAGCTTGGTGTGGACTTCCTCCGGCGGATACTTGTACGCCACCGCCCAGCGCGGAACCCGGGTGGTGTATCCCAACGCCCTTTGGGTGGCGAAGTTATCCACCTTGACCACGATGCCGTCGATTTCGTGGAGGAGCTTGTGCCGCTGATCGCCGTATTTCCTGATGAAGCCCAGGACCTCGTCCAGGTTGTTCAAGACCTCGAAGTATGGGCTGACCGGAAGGCCCCACTTTTCCAGGAGGGCATAGGTGTCGGACTGGCTCTGTGCTTCCAGGCCCTCCCGGGCGCCGATGCCGTGGACGAACATCCGCAGCGGCCGCTTGGCGGTTTCGGCGGGGTCCTTTTGCCGGAGTGAACCGGCCGCGGCGTTCCGTGGATTAGCCAGCGGGGCCTTTCCGGCCTCGATCAGGGCTTCGTTGAATTCCGCGAAAGCCTTGGACGGTATGAAAACCTCGCCGCGGATCTCCATCTCGGCCGGGAAGTCGGTTCCCCTGAGTTCCTGCGGGATTTCCTTGATGGTGAGGACGTTGTGGGTGATGTCCTCACCCGTAAAGCCGTCTCCGCGGGTTGCCGCGCGGACCAGTTTTCCATCGCGGTACAGCAGGTTGACGGCGAGGCCGTCGATTTTCAGTTCCGTCAGCCAGACGGGGCCGGCCGTGCCGTTCCCGATTTTTGCGACGGAGGCTTCTGCCTTGGCCAGCCAGGCCTCCAACTCCTCGAGGGAAAAGACGTCCTCGAGGCTGTACATGCGCTGCAGGTGCTCGACGGCGGCAAACGCCGCGGAGACCTCGCCGCCCACTTCCTGCGTCGGGGAGTCATTGGACACCAGCTCGGGGTGCAGGGCCTCGATCTCCTCCAGCCTGCGGAAGAGGTCATCAAATTCGGCATCCGAAACCAGGGGCTCGTCCTCCTGGTAGTAGGCGAACCTGTACTTCCTGACGAGATCGGCCAGGTTCTCGTACTCCTCACGCACGGACTCGGAAGGGATCACCTCCGGAGCCGTGATTCCTGGCTCAGTCCTGGTGGTGGTCTGTTCTGCGGGGCCTGGTGCTGTGCTCACAGACCTATCTTGCCTCATGGCACTGACATCCCGCCGGAATGCCCGCGGGCCCCGGACACTGTGCTGTGTCCGGGGCCCGCGGTTCGCGTGCTGCGTGGTGGCGCGGCAGTGGCT